>JANJUH010000349.1 GCA_024710675.1 Lysobacterales bacterium | reverse complement strand
CGGTCGCCAGCCATCGCATTGGCGGTCATCGCGATGATCGGGATGCGCGCCAGGCCACGCTCGGCCTCCATCGTGCGTCGCGAGCGGGTGGCCGTGTAACCGTCCATGACCGGCATCTGGCAATCCATCAGGACGACGTCGTAGCCGCCCTTGCCCATCATCTCGAAGCCTTCCTTGCCGTTCTCTGCGATGTCGAAACTGATCCCGATCAGCCCGAGCAGGCGCTGTGCGACCTGGCGGTTGACCGGATTGTCCTCCACCAGCAACGCATGCCCCTTCACCGGGCCGCCGGAGGGGCTGGCCGCGACCCGCGCCGTGGGCTCGGCCTCCGTCGCCGCGGCGACCGGCGCCGCGCTGCGCTGCGCATCCGGCGCCGAGGCGGCCGGGGTACCGAGATCGATGCCCAGGCGCGCCGCCTCCTCCATCAGGCTCATCCGGCGCTCGCCGGCCTGTTCGACCTGCAGCAGCTTGTTCAGGGTCGACGACAGCTCGCCCTCGGTGTACTGCCGCGGAATCGTCAAACCGCGCGCCGGCTCGACCTGCAAGTCCACCGGCTCACTGTCCTCACCCTCGACGAAGATCATCCGCAGGCGCTCGAGGGCCGGCTCGCGCACCACGTTGCGGGCCAGCGCCGGAGCGGTCTGGCGCATGCTGCCGAGGTCGACGAAGACCACGTCGAAGGCCCAGTTCTCGCCCAATGTGGCCGAGGACTTGAGCTTGCTCAGGGCATCGGCGGTGGTGTTGGTGGAGATCTGCGACATCCCCCACATCTGGAAGTAGCTGGCCAGGCGCTGGATGACCTTGGGCTCGGTGGAGACGATCAGCGCGCGCGCGCCACCCAAGTCCTTGCGCACCGCGCTCAGGTCGCCGATCGCCTTCAGCACCGGCACGGTGAACCAGAAGATCGAGCCGCGTCCGACCTCGCTCTTGAGCCCGATCTGCCCGCCCATCAGCTCGACGATGCGCTTGCAGATCACCAGGCCCAGGCCAGTGCCACCGTAGTTGCGGGTGGTCGAGGTATCCGCCTGCGAGAAGGGCTGGAACAGGCGGTCGGCCTTTTCCTTCGAAATGCCGACACCGGTGTCCTTGACCGCGAACATCACCTCGCTGTGGGTGCGGGTCTCGCCGCGCCGGCTCAACTGGATGGTGACCTGCCCACGCTCGGTGAACTTGATGGCATTGCTGACCAGGTTCGACAGCACCTGGCGCAGGCGCACCGGGTCGCCCCGGCAGGCCAGGCGCACATTCGGATCGAACACCACCTGGATCTTCAGCCCCTTGCCCTCGGCCGTCTTCTCCAGCATCCGCACCACCGAGTCGACCACCTCGCGCAGGTTCAGGCCGACGGTCTCGAGGTCGAGCTTGTTGGCCTCGATCTTCGAGTAGTCGAGGATGTCGTCGATGATGCGCAGCAGGTGCTTGGCGGACTGGTAGGCCGTGTTGAGGTAATCGCGCTGGTCGGGGCCCAGCTTGGTGTCGCGCAGGATCTCGAGCAGCGGGATGATGCCGTTGAGCGGCGTGCGCATCTCGTGGCTCATCGTGGCCAGGAACTCGCCCTTGGCCATGTTGGCGGCCTCGGCGGCCTGGCGCGCGGTCTCCATCTCCTTCTCGAGGTTGCGGTGCCGCTCGACCTCCTCGCGCAGGCGTCCGATCTCGGCGGCCTCGACCGTCGCCTGGATGCTCGCCTCGCGCGGCCTCGCCTCCACCGCGGCGGCCTTCGCCAGCGGTTGCGCCTGCAGTTCCTGCTGCTGTTCGGCCAACACCTGCACGCGACGCCCGGCCAGCGCGGCGGCCACCACGAGCAGGCCCGTCACCAGCACCGACAGCCAATGGCCAGCCTGTGCTGCGAGCAGGGTGAAGGCCATCGGCGCCAGCATGATGACGACCATCGCCCCCATGACCATGGCCTCGCGCGCGAACAGGCCGACTCCCAGGACCGCGAGGCCGACCAGCGCCAACACCATCGGCAGGAAATGCCCGGCTGGCGGCGCCATCGTGTAAAGCGCACCACCGACACCCCAGGCAAGCGCGCTGAGCAACAGCACCGCGTGCGCCGCCCGCGCGGCGAACTCGCGCTGCCGATGCAGGAACCACCAGCAACCGGCGGCGGCGGCGAGCACCAGCACGTGCACGCCCAGCCAGCCCACCAGCACGAGCAGACCCTCGCCCTGCCAGTACGGCAAGGTGGCAACCGCGGCCAGCACCAGGCTGCCGATGCTCCAGAACAGCACCGACTCGACAGCCGACTCGAGGCGCCAGGCCAAAGTGCGTGCGTCCCATTCCATCACTGTCGCCTTCCTCCGTCGGATCGAAGCGCCACCCGGCCGAACGCCAGCCGGGCTACCTGTGTCCTGCCGCGTCCTAGAGTGCGGACGCGCTGAAATCGAAACCCAGTTCGGCACCGGGCTGCTGCACGAAATTACCCTGGATCAGGTCGACGCCCAGCGTCCACAGCAGGGCGGCGCTCTGCGCGGTCTCGACCTTGGCCGCCATCACGTAGCGACTGCGGTCATGGGCAGCACGAACGAGTGTCTTCAGCTCTTCCGCATGGCCGCCGGCGGAATTACCCAGCGTGTAGCGATCGGCGAGCTTCACGTAATCTGCCGGCAGGCTGCCCAACAACTGCAGCGAATCGAGGCTGGCGTCGAGATCATCAACCACCACCTTGACCCCCAGTTCGCGCACTGCCGCTATGAAGGGCAGCGCGACATCGATATGGCCGACCAGGTCGTGCAAGCGGAACTCCAGAGCCAGGAACTCACCGGAAACCCGCCGCGTCTCGAGGATCTGGCGCAGCCAGCCGATGCGCTCGCCATCACGCATGCTCTCGCATGAGTGATTGACGAACAGCCGCACCGGCCGACCGGCGCGCTTGCGCTCTTCGACCACCCGCAGGCACTGCGCCAGGCACCAGCGATCCACCTCCGCGACCAGCCCAGCGCGTGCAGCCGCCTCGAACAGCGCGCCGGCCGAGATCACCTCGCCACCATCGGTGCGCAACCTGAGCAGCACCTCGTACTGTTCTTCCCCGGTGGAGTGCAGCGAGACGATGGGCTGGAACAGCAACTGGAAGGCATTGTCGGCCAGCGCGCGGCGAATCGCATCGACCACCCCGGTCCCCGGCCCGCTGCGGTGCACGAGGACCCGCTGGCCGGCCTGCTGGCGGGCCCGGGCACAGGCGCGCTCGGCCGCGTTCAACACTTCGGCCGCGTCGGCGAACTGTGGTGCGAACACCGCGACGCCCACGCGCGCCGACAGCATCACCGCCTGTCCATCGACGAGCGCGACATCCTGGGAGAGCCTGTCGACGATCTCCTGGGCCAGTGCCTCGAGTCCGCCGTCCGGCCGTGTCGGCGCCAACAGCACGTAACTGGCATCTCCGTAGCGCGCGGCGTGCTCGTCGGGGCGGGCATGGCCGGCTATCGCGGCGCCAACCTGGCGCATCACCGACTCATAGACCGCGAGGCCCCGCTGTTCACGCAGGTGCTGGGTGCCCTCGACCTCGACGAAGAGCAGGCCGCCGACGCCATCCGGGCGCTCTTCAGCCCCGAGCAGCTCGTTGACCCGGTCGATGAGGAAGGTCCGGTGGTAAAGACCGGTCGTCGAGTCCTTGGGATCGAGCACCCGGCGGCGGGCCAGCTGGCGCGCGCGGCGCGCCCGGTTGGTCACCGCCGAGATAAGGAACTTGGGCCGGATCGGCTTGGCGAGAAAATCGTCGCCACCGGCCGACAGCGCTTCGAAGTGCTTTTCCGAATCCTGCTCGCCAGACAGGAACACGATCGGAATGTTGATGAACTGCTCGCGCTCGCGGACGATCGCGGTCAGCTCGAGGCCCGAAATGTTCGGCATGTACAGGTCCATCAGGACCAGATCCGGCTTGAAGCGCTCGAGTTCGTCGAGCGTCTGCAGCGGCTCGGTCACCGCCTGAGTGCGCATGCCGGCCTTGCGCAGCACCGATTCGGCGAACAGGGCCTGCGAGCGGTCGTCCTCGACGATCATCACGCGGAAGGGGTCGTCGCCATCGATGTCGAGCAGATCACGCACCCGCAGCGCCGCATCGGCCGCCGCGATCGGCTGCGGGACGAAGGCGTCGGCGCCGGCGCGCATCGCCTTCAGGCGCGCATTGAGGTCGTTCTCGGCAGCCATGGCCAGCAGCGGAACGCGATTGGAGACGCGCTGGCGGACACGCTTGACGAATTCGCCCAGATGCTCGATCTGCTCGAAATAGCCGGCATCCAGCAGGATCAGGTCCGGCGCGATCGAGCCCAGCACTTCCTTCAGTTCCTCCGCGCTGTCCACGCGGTCGACGACATATCCCATGGCGGTCAGGGCCTGGGTCAGCTCGCGACCGAAGGGCGCGATGTCGGCCAGGTAGAAGATGCGCCCACCACGGCCGCGGCGCGGCGTCTGGGCTGGCGCCTGGCCCGTCCCCGGCTGCGCGCCCGCCTCGTCCTCCGTGGGCGGCGCCGGCATTGCCGGTGCCGGCATCGGTGGCGCGGTGTCAAGTTCGAATGCGGACGTGGCATTGACCAGCGTACCCTCGGCGTAGCCCGGCTCCACAACCACCGGGGCCGCGACCGGGGCCGGTGGCGGCTGGCCGTGGCTGTCGCTGCTGATGCGCTCGACCTCGCGATGGCTGTAGCGCCGCCAGTACTCCTCGGGCGGACGCAGGGACACCGGAACCGCCTGCTGCGCGAGTTGCTCGGGCAGCGGCACCAGGAAATCGCGCGGGCTGCGCAGGGTCGCCGTCGGCGCGGCCCCGACATCGGCGAGCGCGCCAATCTGGGCCTCGATGGCCTGGCGCTCGGCCGCATCCGGTAGCCGCGGCGCGCGCACCCAGGGCTCCAGCAGTTGCTCGACCTGGTACAGCCGCTCACTGGCATCGAGGAAACCATAACGACCAGCCGCGCCGGCCAGTCCCTGCACATCCTGGAACAGCAGCGTGAGCGTGTTGAGGTCCCAGACGCCGCTGCAGATGCGATGACCGCGCTTGCGGACGGTCTCGATGCGCCGCGGCAGATGCTTCAGGAAGGCCTGACGCAGTTCGGCATTCTGTTGAGTGTCGTCCTTGGGCAGCACGGTCAGCTCGAAGCTTCGGGTGCGTCGAGACTATAACAACGCGTTGCAGGCATGCAGTCGCGACATGCAGCCAGGCGCAAAAGGCCGCAGGGTCCGCGAAGAATCCCATGTCCTGCAGCATGGATCAGCCGGACCACCCTTGCCCGCCGTGACAGGCTGCTTTGTCTCGGCACACCCATGAACACTCGACTGATCAACGACTTGCAGGCGCAACCCATCGCCATGCGCGCCCCATTCGAGCCCCTGTCCCCGCGCGGGCAGGTGCGTGTGGACAGAAGCACGGGCACAACGCCCGCGGAAGCTTTCGGGGCGAGGGCCGACGGCCTTGCGCGCTGCATGGACCTCTCACTGCAAGTGCAAGCCCGCGATGAACGGGTCGTCGCACTTTCTTGTCGCGCGCGAGGCCCACGGCCTATAAGCCCGGCTCCCTGTTTGCTGCGCTGCCCATGATTGCCGATCCCTCACCAGTGGCCCGCCGGCCGCAACTGGTCGAGCACGACCCCGTCCGCGCGCGCCGCCGCACGCTGGTGCTGGCACTGGCGTGGATAGGCTCGCTGGCGCTGCTTTACCTCGGGCTGATGCATTTCGCCTATCCGGATGTCGATCGCATCCGTGGCGAGCGCGATGCCGCGCGCAGTGCACTTGCCGACGCCGAAGAGCGCATTGCCACGCTGGAAGCCGACAACGCACGCTACATGCGCGGGCAGCAGGTCGCGGAACGCGCCGCGGCCGAACTGCAGCAGGCCCTGGGGGCGCGCCAGGACGAGATTGCCGCGCTGCGCACGGACCTCGGCTTTTACCAACGACTGATGGAGGGCGGCAGCCAGCAGGCGGGCCTGACCATCCACAGCCTGGTGCTGAAGCCCACGGAAGAGCCGCGCGCCTTCCATTACACCTTGACGCTGAGCCAGAATCCGTCGCGTAACCGGCAGGTCAAGGGAACGGTGGAGATCAGCGTCGCCGGCAGCAGCAGCGGCAACGGCAAGCGGCTCGACCTCGCCGAGCTCGGCGCCGAGGCACGCGCGCTACCCTTCAGCCTCCGCTACTTCCAGCGACTGTCCGGCGTGATCCTGTTGCCTGGCGACTTCGCGCCGACCACGGTCGCCGTGAAGGTGATGCCCGGCAGCGGCGCCCAACTGAGCCGTGAATTCACCTGGGGCGATGTCCTCGACAAGGAGCAAGGCTGATGTTCGGAGAAAAGAAGGCGGCACGGCCGGCGGCATCCGGCAACGGTTCGACGATCGAGGGCCTGGTCGGCGAGCGCATGCAGATCACCGGTGATATCCGCTTCGCCGGCATCTTCGTCATCGAAGGTCGGGTCAAGGGCTCGGTGCTTTCCGAAGAGGGCAGCGATGGCGTTCTCAAGCTCTACGAACGCGGCCATCTCGAGGGCCAGGCCGTGGCCCCGAGCGTCGAGGTCGACGGCGAGATGCACGGCGACGTCACCGCCGAACGCTTGAAGCTCGGGCCCACGGCGCGTGTACGCGGCAACATCTACTATCGTGTGCTGGAGATGGCCGCCGGCGCCCAGGTCAACGGTCAGATGATCCACCAGGACGAACCGCGCCTGCAGTTGCCCAAACCCGACCCGTCCACCTGAATCCTGTCTGGAGCCGTCCGTGAGCGTGACCCAAACCGATCCCCTGCTCTTCACCGAGGCTGCCGCGCGCAAGGTGCGTGAGCTGATGACCGAGGAAGGCAACCCCGAGCTCAAGCTCAGGGTCTACATCCAGGGCGGCGGCTGCTCGGGCTTCCAGTACGGCTTCGGCTTCGAGGAGGCGACCCAGGAGGATGATCTCGCGGTGGTCACCGACGGCGTCACCCTGATCGTCGATCCGATCAGCCTGCAGTACCTCGAGGGGGCCGAAGTCGACTACAGCGAGTCGCTGACCGGCGCCCAGTTCGTGATCCGCAACCCGAACGCCAAGACCACCTGCGGCTGCGGCTCCTCCTTCACCGTCTGACATGGGTGCCGAGCAGCGCAGCGCGCGCAACCGCTTCGCCGCGCTGCCGATCGACCGCTCACAGGCCTTTCGCGAGCGCGCGGCCAGCGGAGACTCCGCGACCCTTTCGCTCGAATCCGCACTGCGCATGGCCGTGACCGCCGACGGGGCGGTCTGCGTCGAGCAGCACGAGACCCTGCGACTCGCCGCGGCGGATGCCTCGTGGGCGGGCATGGCGGTGGAAACCATTTACCTGGGGGCACTGGGCGAACGCCCCGTCGTGGCCTATGTGCTCGCCGAGGCGATCGCCTGCGCACCCGATGCTCACGAGCGCCGCTGGATGGACCTGCGCAGCGCGGCCCAGGGTCTCTCCGAGACCGAGGCCGGTTGCGCGGCCTATGCCCGGGCACTCGCGCATTGGCATCTGCGCCACCGCCATTGTGGAGCCTGCGGCGCGGCCACCCGCAGTGCCAGCGGCGGCCATCGCCGGCAGTGCACGGCTTGCGGCCTCGAGCAGTTCCCGCGCATCGACCCGGCGATCATCGTGCTCGTCGAGCACGCCGGCCGTTGCCTGCTCGCCCGCCAGCCCGGCTGGCCGAACAAGCGGCATTCGGTGCTGGCCGGCTTCGTCGAGCCCGGCGAGAGCCTCGAGGATGCGCTGATCCGTGAGGTGCATGAGGAGTCCGGCCTGAAGATCAGCGAGTGCGAGTACCACTCGAGCCAACCCTGGCCCTTCCCGTCCTCGCTGATGCTGGGATTCATGGCCAGCACCGACGATCCGGCGCTCACGCTGGGCGAGGAACTCGAGCAGGCAGCCTGGTTCAGCCCCGCGGAACTGGAGGCCGCCGTCGCCGCCGACACGATCCGCCTGCCTCCGCCGGTTTCGCTGTCCTCTCGATTGATCGAGGACTGGTTCGAGGCGCGCACGGGACGATCGGCGCGGCATTTGTTCCGCTGAGCTATCGGGGCGCATGAGAGCACTCAGCGCGCGACAGAGGCACGCCGTCAACCTGATCGCGCCCGAGGGCGCTCCCACGCCGAAGGGACGGTAGCCACGCCGCCCAGCCGCAGGAGGGCGCTCTGCGCGCGAACGTCCTGCCGCAAACCGATCGTGCCCGAGGGCGCTCCTACGATTCGGGCGCCTGGCTCGAAGGCGCTGCCGCCAACTCCCCGCGGTGATCTGCCCTGCGGGCAATGTTCCACAGGGCGTCCTGTTCGGCCAGTGGCATCGCGACATCGAGGCTGCGCCCGGACCGGGCCGCCAGCGCTTCCATGTGGCGGAAGCGCCGTTCGAACTTGGCATTGGCGCGCCTGAGTGCCGCGGAGGGATCGAGGTCGAGCTTGCGCGCGAGGTTGCAGGCGACGAAGAGTACATCGCCCAACTCGTCTTCCAGCTTGTCCGCCGCCGCGCCGGCATCGATCTCGACCCGCAACTCGGCGATCTCCTCGTCGAGCTTGGCCAGTACCTCCGCCGGCCCCGGCCAGTCGAAGCCGACCCGTGCCGCGCGCTTCTGCAGTTTGAGCGCACGCATCCATTCCGGCAGCCCGCGCGGGATGCCGGCCAGTGCGCTGGGATCGGCGGCGCCGCGTTCGGCGGACTTCATGCGCTCCCAGGCCTCGGTCTGGGCCGCGGCGTTCTCGACCTTGGCCTCGCCGAAGACATGCGGGTGGCGCCGGATCATCTTGTCGCAGATCGCCGCCACCACGTCGGAGAAATCGAAGGCGCCCTGCTCTTCGGCCATTCGCGCGTGGAAGACCACCTGCAGCAACAGGTCGCCCAATTCCTCCCTCAACTCGCCGAGCGCACCGCGGTCGATGGCATCGGCCACCTCGTAGGCCTCCTCGATCGTGTACGGCGCGATCGAGCGGAAATCCTGCTCGATGTCCCAGGGGCAGCCGCGCTCGGGGTCGCGCAGCCGCGCCATGATGGCCAGCAGCTCAGCGATCGTGGAGTTCGATGCCATCGAGGGCCTCCAGCCAGGGTCCGGACGGATCGCCGTAGGCGAGGAAATTGGGCACGATGAGGGATTCCCGACGGTTGTAGCGCAGCGGCTCGCCGCGCTCGTCGACCACCTGGCCACCAGCCTGTTCGACGATGCACTGCCCAGCCGCGACGTCCCACTCCGAGCAGCGTGAGGCCAGGCGCGCGTAGATGTCGATGCGGCCCTCGGCCAGCAGCCCGAATTTGAGCGCACTGCCCTGCGGCACGCGATCGATCGGACCGAGACGCGCGAGGTAATCCTCGACCGCCGGATTGCCGTGCGAGCGCGAGGCGGCGGCGCGCGGTGGCTGCGGATACGGCCGCGCGACCGCTAGCGCATGGCGGCTGCCATCGGCCTCGATGCGTGCCGCGCCGCGCCCGGAGATGCCCTGCCAGATCGTGCCGGTGGGCGGATGCAGCAGCAGGCCCAGGCGCACGCGGCTGTCGTCGATCAATGCGATCGCGATGCAGAACTCGCCATTGCGCTTGACGAACTCGCGGGTGCCATCGAGGGGATCCACCAGCCACAGGCAGCGCGCGGCGTGGCGTTCGGCCTTGCGCTCGGGCGTCGATTCCTCGGTGATCGCCGGCACGGCGGGATCGAGGCGCGCCAGGCCCGATTCGAGGATCCGGTGCGAGGCCAGGTCGGCCGCGGTCACCGGACTTTCGTCCTCCTTGCGCTCGACCGCGAATCCGCCGGCATACACCGCCATGATCTCGGCGGCCGCCAGCCGCGCAGCGGCGAGTGCGCCAGCCGCCAGTTCCTCGAGGTCGGTCGCGGAGTGACGCGGCGCGGAGCCGCTCATGCACCGGCCTCTCGGCGGACCCACTCGCGCGCCAGGAACAGCGCCGCCATCGCCCGGCCCTCGCTGAACTCCTCGAGCATCAGCAGCTCGTGGAGATCATCGAGCTTGAAGGGCACGACCTCGATCTCCTCGGGCTCGTCGCCCTCCAGTTTTTCCTCGTAGAGATCACGCGCCAGCACGACGTGGGCGACGTGGGTCATGTAGGTCGGCGCCAGCGACAGCGTGCGCAGCAAGGTCAAGTCGCGCGCGCCATGGCCGATTTCCTCCTTCATCTCGCGCTCGGCGCCCTCGAGCAGCGATTCACCCGGATCGATGCGCCCGCGCGGCAGGCCGAGTTCGTAGCGATGCAGGCCGGCAGCGTATTCGCGGGTCAGGAGCACGGTGTCACGATCGAGCAGCGGCACGATGATGACCACCTCGCGGCCGGAACCGTGGATGCGCTCGAAGGTGCGTCGCTCGCCGTTGGAGAATTCGAGGTCGAGCTGTTCGAGCTTGTAGCGCGGTTCCACCAGCCGCGTGTCGTGGATCAGGGGCAAGGTCTTCATCCCCTGGAGTCTAGCCGGAAGCGCCGTGATGCTCGCCTCTATTCCACGGCGCCGGGCTGTGCCGCGACCCGGGCTGCCCGCATCCGCGCCAGCACCTCGTGATGCAGCGCCGGCGTGCCCGCGAGCACCGAGGTGGTCGCCAGGCCCGGCCCCTGCCCTTCGAGGTCGGTGAACACGCCGCCAGCCTCGCGCACGATCACCGTGAGCGCGGCAATGTCGAGGATGTTGACGTCGCTCTCGATGACGAGATCGATGCGCCCGCTCGCCAGCAGGTGGTAATGGTAGAAGTCGCCATAGCCACGACAGCGACTCACTTCACGGACCAGTTCGCCATACACCGCCCAACGCGCAGGATCGGCGGCCAGCGTCTTCAGGTTGCCGGTCGACAGCGTGGCCGCCGCCAGCCCGCCGGTGCCCGCTACCTTCACCGGCCGGCCCGCCAGCCAGGCACCGCGTCCGCGCGCCGCCCAGGCGGTCTCACCGAAACCCGAGGCATGCGAGACGCCCAGCACCAGTTCGCCATCGACCATCAGTGCGATCTGGGTGGAATAGAAGGGATAGCGGCGCACGAAACTCTTGGTGCCGTCGATCGGATCGACCAGCCAGAGCACGCGCCCGCTACCACTGTGTCCGCCTTCCTCGCCGTAGATCGCGTGATCGGGGAAGGCACGAGAGATGTGCGCGCGGATCAGCGCCTCGCTCTCCTCGTCGGCGCAGGTGACCGGGCTGCGATCGTCCTTCAGGCGCACATCGACGCCACGCCGCCAGTGGTGCTGGATCAGTTCGCCCGCCGCCAGCGCGGCATTGCGGGCCACCTTCAAGGCGTGATCGAGATCCAGGCTCACAGTGACTCCTCGTTCAGCAGCAGGCGGCCCTCGACGATCAGCAGGCGGCCGCCGTCGCCCGAGGGCATGCCGATCCATTGCAGGGCCTCGACGACCGGACCTTCGCTCACCCGTGCGTTCAGCCGTACTTCGCCGCGATAGGCCAGGTCCTGCAGATGGAACTGCCCGGCGATCGCGACATCGCCATCGCCGCCATCGCTGACGCTGGCCGTGATCCGGCCCTCGCTGCCGCGCGCATCGATGACGATCGTGCCCAGGCGCGCCTGCACCTGGCCGCGCACCCCGGCCTCGAGCCAGCGCAGCGTCAGGTCACCACCGTTCGGGATAGCCTGCGCATCGAGCACGAGACGACCATCGGCGACCGTGATCCGGCCGGTCGGCTCGAGTGCGGGGATATCCAGCGCCGGCGCGAACCAGCCGGCGGCGATCTCGCCGCTCAGCGCCGAGAACTCGCTGCCGCTCGCCAAGGCCTGCCAGGTGCCGGACAGGCGCAGGTCCGGGCCCTCGACGGCCAGATCGACACGCGGCTTGCCGCCCAGGGTCGCCCACGGCGAGAGCCGCCATTGGAGCTTTCCGAGGCGTTGCCCGCGCACCGCGAGCTCGCGTGCACTGCCCTGCCAGATGCTGCCTTGCACACCCGCCAGCTCAACACCGGAAACCTGTCCCGACAGATGCCGCCACGCCAGCGCGGCCGGCAAGGTGGCCGCCACCAGTACGAGCAAGAGCAGCAGGCCGCCCAGCCCGATCCACAGCCAGCGTCGACTCGTCTTGCCGCTACTCACGGGGATTTCTCCAGGGTCAGGCGGGCATTGACCACTCCCGGTGCCAAGCCGCGATCGACGTTCCACTCGCGGATCTCGACACCTTCAGCCACCTGACGCTCGACCCAGCTCGCCAGCACATCGAAGGACACGCCCTCGAACTCCACGCGCACACGCTGGTCGCCATCCGGCTGCAGGCGCTTGAGTCCGCTCGACAGGCCCATCTCGCGCGCACCGGCATCGACCAGCGTCATCAGCGAGCGGCCACCGCTGAAGGCAGGGGCCGCCTGTCCCGCGCTCCGCGCCGCGAGGATCCCGGCCGCATGCTTGCGCGCCTCGACCAGTCGCAACTCCAGTTCCGGCAGCGCCGATTCGAGTCGCTGGCGTTCGGCCGCCAGTGGTCGCCAGAGCAGCAACCAGGCCAGGAACAAAGCGGTGACCACGCCACCGATCAGCAACAGCCGGCGTTCGCGAGCCTGCAGGGATTGCCACCAGGTCTTCATCCGGCACGCCTCGCAAGCCGCAGGCGCCCGGTGAAGCGGTCACCCTCGATCTGCGTGCTGCCAACCTCGACCGCAATCGCGGGGTCGAGCAGGATCTGCTCGCGCAGACCCTCGAAGCGCGCCGCATCGGGGGCACTCACCGTCAGTTCCAGGGCACCATCGGCGTAGATGAAACCGCGCAACACCAGGCGCGAGTCGCTGGCCAGCAGCGGCGCGACCCGCTTGAGCAGGGCCAGCACCTCGACCCGTTCGCCACCGCCTGACGACAGCCGCTGCCATTCGCCGCGCAACTGCACGGCCGGGTCGACCATCCGTGCCTCCGCCCCGAAAACCTCGCGGAAGCGCGACTCCAGCTCGCCCAGCAACACCGCCTCCCGCGCGCCCAGTCGGTGCACATCGAAAGCCGCCAGCGCCACTTGCAGCAGCAGCGCAGCCGCCAGCAAGCCGGCCGCAATCCGCCACCAGCCACCACCGGCGCGCGAACGCTGCGGACGGGAGTAAGCGCCCTGCAGCAGTTCCGGCTCATCGCCGCGCAAGCCCTGCAAGGAAATCCAGCGCAGTGCGCTGTCGATACCCTCGACCCCATCGCCACCGGCACCGACGGCCACCCGGCGCAAGGATGCGGGGGCGGCGCCGGCCAGCAGTTCCAACAAGTCGGTCTCGCAACAGCCCGCCAGCCCGGCCGCGCTCGCGAAGCTGGCATGCGCTCCATCGATCAGCGCATCCGCTGCGCGGCCGGGGCCGAGCAAAGCCGCCTCGGGCAGCAGGTGATCGGGTTGCAGTCCCAGGCCGCGCAGGCGTACCAGCAAGGCGTCGAGCGCGGCGCGCTCGACGGGCGTTCTCGCTGGTCAAGAAGCTGCTGGCCTTCAACGAACCTGGCCACCAACGCGTGGAGGTGGTCATGCTCTCGCGCAACGACCCG
>JANJUH010000318.1 GCA_024710675.1 Lysobacterales bacterium | reverse complement strand
CCACCCTCTGCCTGTCACCCAGGCGCTGCTGGTCGTGTCGGCGATTGCGAGCAGCCGCTTGCCCGCCAGATCCTCGACGCGCTCTATGCGCTGGCTCAGTTGCCCGACCGTCAGGGCGCTGGTCACGGTGGCCGTGAAAACCGAGGCCAACACCAGGCCCGACAGCATCCACAGCAGCGCGAGCAGTCGCCCCGGCAGCGTCACCGGCGCCTTGTCTCCATAGCCCACTGTCGTCATGGTCACCGCGGCGAACCAGAAGCCCGAGCCCATCCCTTCGATGGCCTTGCCGCCGAAGTGCGCCGGGTTGCGACGTCGTTCGGCAAGCCAGACCAGACAGCCGACGAGCACCATCAGGGCGACCATCAGGCCCGCGATCTGCGTGAACGCAGGCGTGGCCAGCGCCGTCAACACCGATTGCCAACCCGCGACATCATCGGCCCGGACCGCCGCAACGAGTCCAGTGGACAGGATCGGGTGACTGAAGTCGATCCGCTGCTCACGTTCGGCATTGACCGTAAGCGCGCCGAGACCCACCTGATACTGCCCATTGGCCAGCCCGTCGATCAGCGCTGGCAAGGTCGTGGGTTCGTATCGAAAGCGCCAGCCTTCGCTTGCGGCAATCTCCTCGAAGAGCTCGATGGCCACACCCGTGTACGGGCGGCCCTGCGTCGGCTCCGGCGTCGCGATCACGAATGGCGGCGCGACACGAACGGCGACGACGATGTCGCCCTCCTCCGCGGCCGCGCCGGATGAGGGCAGCAGAATCATCAGAAGGCCAAGGGGGAACAGCAGCCTGCGAAGGCACCCGGCCACGCTTCGCGACCACACCCTGCGCGCAAGGATTGAAGTCATTGATCGAGTTCCCCCGGTCTTGCCAAGCACTCGAAACTGGACGAAGCGCGGGGGTCGGTCAACCCGCAGCGCCTCGACGTCGGTCGGTGCGAGCGCTCTAATGCCTCCTGATCCACAAAGGAAACCCGGGATGAAGTACCTGCACACCATGGTCCGCGTACGCGATCTCGAAGCCTCGCTGCGCTTCTATCGACTCCTTGGCCTGGAGGAAGTCCGGCGCATGGACAACCCCGCCGGCCGCTACACGCTGGTCTACCTCGCCGCTCCGGGTGACGAGCAGGCGCAGCTGGAGCTGACCTACAACTACGACGACGAGGACTACGGCAGCGCGCGCAACTTCGGCCATGTTGCCTACGCGATCGACGACATCTACGCCCTGTGTGCGCACCTGATGGCCCATGGTGTGACGATCAGCCGGCCCCCGCGCGACGGCCGCATGGCCTTCGTGCGCTCGCCGGATCTGATCTCCATCGAACTCTTGCAACGCGGTCCGGCACTGCCGCCGGCGGAGCCGTGGGTGTCTATGCCCAACGTCGGGTCGTGGTGAGGGGCGCGTTGGCCGTGACCCCGGAAAGGTCGGGACCACGGGACCCGGGCCCCGGGTCCCGAACCGTTCACACCAACGAGGCCCGCACATGAAGGGCCAACCCGGACCCTCCGGCATCGACGCAACTCACCATGTCCTCGTCGTCGGGGCGGGGCCCGCGGGGCTGATGGCGGCCGAGACCGCGCGTCGAGCCGGCGCGTCGGTGACGGTGTGCGAGCAGATGGCCTCGCCGGCGCGAAAATTCCTGATCGCCGGCAAGGGCGGCCTTAACCTCACCCACAGCGAGGACGTCGAGGCCTTCGTCGGGCGCTATCGGGAGGCCGCGCACCGCGTACGGACCTGGCTGGCCGCCTTCGGTCCGGCGGATCTGAGGCAGTGGGCCAGTGACCTCGGATACCCGACAGTCATCGGCAGTTCCGGCCGCGTGTTCCCGCACGATTACAAGGCCGGCCCGCTGCTGCGGGCCTGGCTGCGCCGCCTGCGTCACGAGGGTGTGCGTTTCCATTTCCAGTGGCGCTGGTGCGGCTGGCACGACTCGGGCGCGCTCGCCTTTGCCACGCCTGCTGGCGAGGAGCGGATCCGTGCCGACGCGGTGATCCTGGCTCTCGGTGGCATGAGCTGGGCGAAGCTGGGTTCGGATGGCCGCTGGCTGCCGCTGCTCGCGGCACGCGGCATCGCGCTCGCGCCCTTTGCGCCGAGCAACTGCGGCTTCGAGTGCGCATGGTCGGCGCACCTGGTGGAGCGCCATGCCGGCTCACCGCTGAAGTCGGTGCGGCTTGCCCTGGCCGGCGACCCCGATCCCGGCCCCAAGGGCGAGTGCGTCGTGACCGCGCATGGGCTCGAGGGCAGCGCCATCTACGCGATCTCACCCCGGCTACGCGCGGCGATTGCCCGTGAGGGCCGCGCCGAATTGCGGATCGACCTTGCCCCGGATCGCTCCTCGGAGACCCTCGTGGCGGCGCTCGCGAAGCCACGCGGCAAGCGCACGCTGGGCGAGCACCTGCGACGGGTGACTGGCTTGGACCGCCTCAAGCTCTCCCTTTTGCACGAATGCATGCCGCGCGCCAGCCTGGGCGATCCCGACAGCTGTGCGGCAGCCATCAAGTCACTGCCCGTGTCCCTGACCGCCACCCGCCCCATCGACGAAGCCATCAGTTGCGCCGGCGGCGTCCGCCTCGACGAGCTCGACGACGGCCTGCAACTGCGACGCCTCCCGGGAGTCTGGTGTGCCGGCGAGATGATCGACTGGGAGGCACCCACCGGCGGCTACTTGTTGACGGCCTGTTTCGCCAGCGGATTCGTCGCCGGCAGGGCTGCGGCCCGGACATGAACTGCCTCGACTACCAGGCCGGGCGCTGCCGCTCCTGCAGCACCATCGAGGTGCCCTACCCCTTGCAGCTCGCCGCCAAGCAGGCGCGTGCGGAATCGGCACTGGCGCCCTTCGCGCCGGAATGGCTGCCCGCCAGGGCGAGCGCAGAGACCGGCTTCCGCAACAAGGCCAAGCTGGCGGTCGGCGGCAGCGTGCAAGAGCCCACGCTGGGCATCCTCGATCCCGTGGGCCAGGGCATCGACCTCGCCCGCTGTCCGCTCTATCCGGATGCGCTGCGTGCCGCCTTCGAGCCCTTGCGTGCCTTTCTCGTCGCAGCCCGGGTGCCGCCCTACGAGCTCGCCACCCGCCGTGGCGAAGCCAAGTACCTGCACCTTTTCGAAGCCCCCGGCACCGGCGAGCTGATGCTGCGCATCGTGCTGCGCTCGCGCGAGCCGCTCGATCGCATCCGCAAGGCCATGCCGGAGCTGCTGCAGAGCTGCCCGCGCCTGAGCTGCGTCAGCGCCAACCTGCTGCCGCAGCATGCCGCGCTGCTCGAAGGGCCCGAGGAGATCCCCCTCATCGGCGAGGGCGTACGCGCGCGGCTCAACGACATCACCCTGTACCTGCATCCCGGCGCCTTCTTCCAGACCCACTCGGGTCTCGCGGCCGCGCTGTACCGGCAGGCGCGGACGTGGCTGGACGATTCGTCTATCCAGCGCGTGCTCGACCTCTACTGCGGGGTCGGCGGCTTCGCCTTGCACCTGGCAGCAGGCCAGCGTGAAGTGCTGGGCGTGGAGAGCAGCGCGCAGGCTGTCGCCGGCGCCCGCCGTGCCGCCGCCGACGCCGGGCTGGCGGCACGATTCGAGTGTGCCGATGCCACGCGCTGGGAGCACGGACTGCCCGCCGGCTTCGACGCCATCGTCGTCAACCCGCCACGGCGCGGACTCGGCGTCGCGCTGTGTGCGGAACTGAGCAACAGCGCGCCGCGCTGGATCCTGTATTCGAGCTGCGCCGTCGACACGCTTGCCGCCGACCTCGCGCGCCTGCCGGGGTATCGGGCGATCCGGGCACAGGTCTTCGATTTCTTCCCGCACACGGCGCACTTCGAGACGCTGGTGCTGCTGCAGCGGCTGGACCTTGCGTAGCCCACGCCGACCGATCTAGGCATCATCCACGGCCAGACCCGCTTTGCCCGCACTCCGCCCGTGACACTCGCCCGACTGCCGATCCTGATCGCCTCCTCGCTGCTGCTCGTCCTCAACACGCTGCTGCACGCCACGCCATTGCTGTTGTTGGCGCTGATCAAGCTGATCGTGCCGATTGCCAGCTTCCGCGCCTGGTGCACGCGCGCGCTGATGTGGCTGGGCGGCCACTGGATCGACTGGAACAATGTGCTGATCCGCCATCTGGGCAGGTCCGAATGGCAGGTCGTCGGTGATACCGAACTCGATCCCAAGGGCTGGTACCTGGTGCTCAGCAACCACCAGAGCTGGGTCGACATCCCGGTGTTGCAGTGGGCCTGCAACCATCGCGTGCCCTTCCTCAAGTTCTTCCTCAAGGACGAACTGATCTGGGTTCCGGTGCTGGGCCTGGCCTGGTGGGCACTCGATTTCCCCTTCATGAAACGCTACTCGCGCGAGTTCCTCGAAAAGAATCCGCACCTCAAGGGCAAGGACCTCGAAGCCACGCGCAAGGCCTGCCGGAAGTTCGCGGCAATGCCCACCTCGGTGATGAATTTCGTCGAGGGCACGCGCTTCACGCTGGCCAAGCACGCACGGCAGCAATCGCCATTCCGCCATCTGCTGAAGCCACGGGCTGGCGGTGTCGCCCATGTACTCGATGTGCTCGGCGAGCGCCTGGGCGCGATCCTCGACATCACCATCGTCTACCCGGACGGGCGCCCCGGCGTGCTCGACCTGCTCTCGGGCAAGGTCCGGCGTGTGCTGGTGGAGATTCGCAAGCGCTCGATCCCGACGGAATTCCTGCGTGGCGGCTACGACGAGGACCCGGCCTTCCGCGAGCGCTTCCAGGCGTGGATCAACCAGCTCTGGATAGAGAAGGACCAGCGCATCGGCGCGCTGGCGGCCACTGCCTGAGAACTGCGGAAACCGATGCGATGAGCAAACGACGCTATTTCGGCACCGACGGCATCCGCGGCCGCGTTGGCAGCGAACCGATCACGCCCGAATTCGCCCTGCGCCTGGGTCGCGCCATCGGCGAAGTGCTGCACCGCGAACGCGAGCGACCGAGTGTGCTGATCGGCAAGGACACGCGCGTCTCCGGCTACATGCTGGAGTCCGCGCTCGAGGCCGGCCTGGCGGCGGCCGGCGCCGACATCGTGCTGCTGGGGCCGATGACCACGCCCGCCGTGGCCTTCCTGACCCGCAGCCAGCGCGGCGATGCCGGGATTGTCATCAGCGCCTCGCACAATCCCTTCGAAGACAACGGCATCAAGTTGTTTTCGGCCGCTGGCGAAAAGCTCGACGACGCCATCGAGGCCGCGATCGAGGAAGCCATCGATGGGCCGGCGCAGGCCATTGCGCCCGGACAGCTCGGCAAGGCGCGCCGCCTCGATGACGCCCCGGGCCGTTACCTGGAGTTCCTGAAGTCCCGCCTCGATGCCTCACTGGCGCCGTTGACGGGCATGCGCCTCGTCATCGATGCAGCCCACGGCGCCGGCTACCGACTGGCACCCATGTTGTTCGAGGAACTCGGATTCCACGTCCACGCCATCGGCGTCGATCCGAATGGCTTCAACATCAACGATGGTGTGGGGGCCACCGACATCACCGCACTGCGCGCTGAAGTCGCGCGCACCGGCGCCGACCTCGGGCTGGCCCTGGATGGTGACGGCGACCGCCTGATGGTCGTCACCGGCGAAGGCCGGCTGGTCGATGGCGACGACCTGGTCTACCTGCTCGCGCGCCACTGGCAGGACAGCGGCAGGCTGCGCGGGCCGGTGGTGGGCACGGTGATGACCAATCTCGGCATCGAACGGGCCCTGGAACGCGCCGGCATCAGCTTCAGGCGGGCGGCGGTGGGCGATCGCCATGTCCACCAGTTGCTCAAGGAAAGCGGGGGCATCCTCGGCGGTGAGGCGTCGGGCCACCTGCTGTGCCTGGACAAGGCCACCACCGGCGATGGCCTGCTGTCGGCACTGTTGCTGCTGGAGACCATGGCCCTGACCGGCAAGCGCCCGGAGGCCCTGGTCGCCGACCTGCACCGCTACCCGCAGCGCACCATCAACGTGCGCCTGGAACGCGGCGCCAAGGCCGTTGCTGCCGATCCCGAGCTGCTGTCTGCGAAGGCAGCGGTCGAAGCCGAACTCGGCGAGCGCGGCCGCGTGATCCTGCGACCTTCCGGCACAGAACCGCTGGTGCGGGTGACCATCGAGGCCGAGGACGCGGCCGAGGTCGAGCGCCATGTGCAGGCGCTGGCGGCCGAGGTGAAGGCGGTGGCGGCGCGGTTGGGCGGTTGATGGACCGCCGCGTGCTGGCGCATCGTTCTCTTCCGTAGGAGCGCCCTCGGGCGCGAACGGATCTCGCCGCCAACGCCATCGCGCGCAGAGCGCGCTCTCACCGAACATGCCATAACGCACTGATTTGATTGCCATCGTAGACGGGGCATGGGAAAGGGGGCAGGGGGTTGATCGAGCGGCACGAGCCGACCGCGACTCGAACCTGATCCCCTGCCCCCCGCCCCTTGCCCCCAGTCCAGTGTTCGATGCGCGAATAAGCGCACCGAAAGGGGCGACCA
>JANJUH010000312.1 GCA_024710675.1 Lysobacterales bacterium | reverse complement strand
GACGGGCCCGAAGCCTTGCGCATGGCCCAGCAACAACTGCCCGATGTCATCGTCTCGGACGTGATGATGCCGGGCTTCGATGGCGTCGAACTCGCCCTTCGACTGCGCGCACAGCCCGAAACCAGGTCGATCGCCCTGCTGCTCCTGACCGCCAAGGTTGGCAGCGAGCACGCGGTCGCCGGGCTCGAAGCGGGTGCGGACGACTATCTCGCCAAACCCTTCGATGCGGCCGAGTTGCTGGCCCGCGTCGCTGCCTTGCTCGCCCGCGCGCGTCGCCTGCAGATGCGCATTGCTGCCGCACCCAGGCCGCTACCGCGGGATGACAGCAACACGCGCTGGATGCAAAGGCTCGAGCAGCACATCGACGCGCAACTTCACGACAGCGCTTTCGACGTCGAAGCCCTGGCCCGCGCCATGCACCTCGATCGCTCGGCACTGTTCCGTCATCTGAAGCAGCACACCGCGCTCGGCCCGGCGGAGTTGCTGCGAGAGCGCCGACTGCTGCGGGCACAGGCTCTGCTGCGCGAGGGCGCGGGCAGCGTCACCGAGATCGCCTTCGCGGTCGGCTTCGACAGCCTTTCGGGCTTCACGCGTGCCTTCCGTGGCCATTTCGGCCATCCCCCTTCGGACTTGCTCCCCAAATCGGCGGGCCGCTGACGGGCATCCCGTTGCCATGGACGGTGGATGCACACCGAAGCTTCCGGCCGGCCAATCGTCACAGGAACGTCACGAGCACAGTCAGATCTCCACGACACCCGGTGCCTGTCACCTCGCGGATTCCGCATCCTGCCGAGCCTGGCATGATCCGCGGTCCGCCGACGGAAGCCGCCGCTGCCGGAACGCAACGAGGACGGCTCGGTGCTCTGGAGCGACGGCGGCAAGCCCTGGCTGACGCCGCCCGACGCCCACGGCCAGCGCATCCCCTACTACATCCTCTGGGCCAGCAACTCCGACATGGGCGGTGGCACCGTGGCACGCGGCATCGGCCCGGGCGCCGAGTACATCGCCGGCACCATCGACTCCACGGACATCTATCGCGCGCTGTACCTCGGGCTGTTCGGACGACACCTGGCGCCGCAAGCAGGACGCTGAGGCCGCGCTTGCCGTCCGAAAGCACGGTGCATTGACACAAGCAGCGACCAAGCGCAGCACAACGGCAAGACCATTGCAGCGCAACGGCCATCGCATGGTCATCGATGCGGATCAGTCTGGCAGCAGTCCGGTACCGAGCCTCGCATCATGTCCATCCTGTCACGTTGCCTGTTAACTGCCCTCCTGTTCTGCGCCACGCTGAGTCCTGCGGCCGCGCAGGACATCGAGATCCGCCTGCACGGGTCGAACACCCTGGGCTCACAACTCGGCCCCGAGCTGCTCGAGGCCTACGCCCGCAGCAAGGGCTTCGTCGGCGCATCGCGCCAGACCACCGCTCCCGAGGAGTACCGCATCGAGGGGCGCAACGCCTCAGGGCAGCGATTCGTGGGCCTGGTCAAGGCGCACGGCACCAACACCGGCTACGCGGATCTCGTTTCCGGTGCCGCGGATATCTGGATGGCCTCACGGCCCGCGAAAGCCAGCGAGATCGAGCAGGCCTCGGCCATCGGCGATCTCGGTGCGGTCGAACAGGAACACGTGGTCGCGCTCGATGGCCTGGCCCTGATCGTCCATCCCGACAATCCGGTCGACACCATCACCGTCAGCACGGCGCGGGCGATGTTCACCGGTGCCATCAACGACTGGTCACAGGTCGGCGGGCGTCCGGGGGTCATCACCCGTTATGGCCGCGATGACAAGTCCGGTACTTTCGACAGCTTCAAGGCCATGATCCTGAGCGATGGCTCGTCACTGGCCGGAAACACGCAGCGCTTCGAGTCCTCGGAAGCGCTGGAGAGAGCCGTCGCAGCGGATCCGGGCGCGATCGGCTTCGTCGGCTTCTCCTACGTCTCCGGATCGAAGCTCCTGGCCGTCAACGAAGGCGCCACGCTGCCACTGAAGCCTGATCGCATGACGGTCGCCACCGAGGACTACCTGCTGGCCCGTCGCCTGTTCTTCTATGCCTCGAACTCGGCCAACGAGCAGACACGACGCTTCCTCGATTTCGTCCATAGCCGTGACGGGCAGGCAGTGGTCGACAAGGTCGGCTTTGTCGCCCAGAACATCTTCGTCGGCAACAGCCAGCCTCTGGCCGGACAGCCCGATGACTATTACGACATGGTCGCCGAGGCCTCGCGGCTCAGCCTGAACCTGCGTTTCCGCCCACGCAGCTCGACGCTGGACTCGCGCGCCCTGCGTGACCTCGACCGCCTGCGCGAGTTCATGGCCGACCCCGGCAATCGCGGCATGCAGTTGCGTCTGGCGGCCTTTGGCGTGCCTGAAGGCAACTCCTCCAAAGTCATGACGCTGCTGACCATCAATGATCGCGTCGACCACGTCTCGCAGATGCTGGCCGCCAAGGGGATTCCGATCCATCGCAGCCGGATCATCGTCGGTGGCGCCAACGTCGCCCCCACCGACAAGCCCGAGACGCGCGAACGCAACGAACGTGTGGAACTCTGGCTGGTGGCGCCGAAACGGCCAGCGGCGGCGACGCGCGAGGGTTGAAGACCCCGGGGCGTCACGCAGTTGTCGCCACCGGATCACCGGACTGTCGTGTGCAAGGCCCAGAGTGCGCGCCATCGGACGGAGACGTACGCATGCAGGCGATCGAATCGCGCATCATCGAACGTTACCCGCACTGGTTCCGAGGCGTCCGCGGACGTCTGGCCCGACCGCTGCTGGCGGGTTTCAAGCGCTACACGCGACTCGATCGCATCGAAGCCTTCCTCGCCGCTCACCCGCAGCTCGAGGGACTTTGCTTCGTCGAGGGCGTGCTGCGCTCCCTGGACGTGCGCTACCGGGTCGATGACCTCGAACGCGAGCGCATACCCGAGAAGGGCGCCTGCCTGATCGTGGCCAACCATCCGCTGGGTGGTCTGGATGGTCTGGCGCTGCTGAAGCTGGTCGGCGACATCCGTCCCGATGTGCGGATCGTCGCCAACGAGTGGCTCGGCCTGCTCGAACCGCTGCGCTCGCTGCTGCTGCCGGTCCGGGTGTTCGGCGGGCGCAGCGAGACGGCGCAGTTGTCGGCCATCGATGAGGCGCTGGCACAGGGCTGCGCCGTCATCATGTTCCCGGCTGCCGAGGTCGCGCGCATGGGCATGACCGGGCTGTCCGAGCGCCGCTGGAAGCACGGTTTCCTGCGCTTTGCCGCCCAGCATGGCGCGCCCGTGATCCCGGTCCAGGTCCGCGCCCGCAACAGCCTGGGCTTCTACGCGGGGGCCGCTGTCGCCGGCCCGGTCGGTACCGCGCTGCTCCCGCGCGAGATCTTTGCTGCGGGACTGCGCAGAGTCGATCTGCACATCGGTCGTCCCTGGGTGCCACCCGCCGAGGCGGCAGACCCCGCGACTCGGCCGCCGCTGGCGCAACGCTTCCGCGCCGCGGTCCTCGGTTTGCATCGCGGCCGTGACCTGCTCCCGGCGCGCCCTGAGGCCATCGCGCACCCACGTCCTCGCGCCGAATTGCAGGCCGCCATGACTCGCCTCGAGGTGCTCGGCGAGACCAGCGATGGCAAGCGCATCCTGCTCGCCGGGCCGGATGCACCGGCCTGCGTGCGGCGCGAGATCGCGCGCCTGCGCGAGCTGACTTTCCGCGCGGTCGGCGAAGGCACCGGCCAGGCGCTGGACTGGGATCGCTTCGACGCCTGGTACGAGCAGATCGTGCTGTGGGACGAGAGCGCGGGTCGCATCGTCGGCGGCTACCGCGTTGCCCGCACCGCGCCCATCGTCGCCGAGCGCGGCCTGGCCGGGCTGTACACGGCCACCTTGTTCCGCTTCGACCAGCGCTTCGACCAGGTCCTGTCCGCCGGCCTCGAACTCGGTCGCAGCTTCGTCGTACCCGACTACTGGGGCACGCGCAGCCTCGATTACCTCTGGTTCGGCATCGGCGCCTACCTGCGCCGTCACCCCGAGTTGCGGCATCTCTTCGGCACCGTCTCGATCAGTGCCGATGTTCCCCGTGAGGCGCGTGACCGCATGGTCGCGCACTACCGCCGTCATCATGGGGGCGAAGCCGGGCTGGCTGAACCGATCCATCCCTACCCTGGCGTTCCCTTGCCGACCGACGAGGACGGCAGCGAGGCCGCGATGCGCCGCCTGCGCGAGGAACTGGCGCGGATGGGTGCGCGCATACCCACGCTGTACAAGCAGTACGTCGAACTCTGCGAACCCGGTGGCGCGCGCTTCCTGGCCTTCGGCATCGATCCCGGCTTCGCCGATGCCGTCGACGGGCTGATCCTCGTGGATCTGGAACGGATCACCCCGCGCAAGCGCGAGCGCTACATCGGCAGCCGAACCGCTCCCGCCCTGGAGTCCTCGCATGCCCAAGCTGCCTGAGTCAGCCCGCGCCACCTTCCTGTCCGATTTGCACCTCGGGTCCCCGCACTGCCACGGCGAGGCACTCGCCGGCTTCCTGGCCCAACTGCACACGGAAAAGCTGTACCTGGTCGGCGACATCGTCGACCTGCTCTGGCTGCACCGCAGGCGTGCGCGCTTCGATCGCCACCAGTCAGCCGCCCTCCAGCAACTCCATCGACTGGCCCGCAGCGGCACCCAGATCTACTACATCCCGGGCAACCACGACCGTCCCCTGCGCGAGCTCTGCGGCCTGGTCCTGCCGCGGATGACCGTGCGCCGCGAAATGGTCCATCGCGGCGCCGACGGCCGCCGCTATCTCGTCACCCACGGCGACGACTTCGACGGCGAGGTCCAGCACGGTGGCTGGCACGAGTGGCTGGGCGACCAGCTCTATGACGTGATCCTCGCCGGCAACCGCCTCACCCGCGAGCTGCGCGGCCGGATGGGGCTCGGGTACTGGTCACTGGCCGATTTCATCAAGCGCCAGAGCACTTTGGCCGAGCGCTACATCGAGCGCTATGTCGAAGCCTGCGTGGCGGCTGCGGAAGCGCGCGCGCTCGATGGCGTGATCTGCGGACACATCCACCGCCCTGCACTCGAAGTCCGCCGCGGCGTGATCTATGCCAACGATGGCGACTGGGTGGAGAGCCAGACGGTGCTGAGCGAGGATGCGAACGGTGGCCTCACATTGTCACGCTGGAACGGGGGGTTCGAAAGCCTGCGCGAACTGCCGCCGCGCGCAGTCGCTCTGCCTCGCCCCGAGCTGGTCGGGTTGCCGGTCGCGGCCTGAGCAGGGCCAGAACTCTAGATCCCGACTCGGGAAACGCATGCATCCGCAAAGGACGGGAAACACGCAAGGGCGATGCATGTTCTCGAGCGGATGGATTCAGGTCTGGGCTGAGCGATGCTTCCCGTGCCCTCTTGCCCTCGTGCCCTCGTTCCTTCGTGCCTTGCCCCTCAGCGCCGGCCTACCGACAGGAACCAGCGCCAGGCTCCGAAGTAGGCGGTGTGAGACTCCATCGTCAGCGGCGTCAACCCGCCGGCCACGCGCTCGGGCAGCTCGGGATCGAAGCGCACATGGTTGACCGCCATCCAGCGCGCAAAGGCGTGGATCGGCGTACGCTCGAAGTCGACCACGCCAAGCAGCCCGCCCGGCGCCAGCGCCGCATGGGCGGCGGCGATGCAACGCGTCTGCGCGGCGCCGGTCATGGTCAGCACATAGGACAAGAGCACGATGTCGAAGGGACCGCCCGCATCGACCTCACCGGCCGCGCCGCGGATCAGGCATGCGCGGTCGCCGAGACGGCGCCGTGCGCGCTCGAGCATTGCCTCAGCAAGGTCCAGGCCGACCAGGCGCGCACCGGGGAATCGGTGTGCCAGCCCGTCCAGGTTACGCCCGGTGCCGCAGCCGATCTCGAGGATTGCCGGCGCACGCTCGTGCTGCCAGTGCGCGCGCAAGCGGTCGAGAACACGCTCGCGGCCGAACAGGAAGGCCGGCCGGGTCAGGTCGTAGATCGGTGCATGCAGACGGTAGTAGCCGCCGAGGTCGCCGCCGATCGGCGCGCTCACGCAGTCACCTCGGCGAGCAGCATCGACCCATAGGTGCCGACGCGATCGCGCTCGTGCCAGCGCTCGTCGTCACCCAGTGCGTGCAGCGCGGTGCGTGCGAAGCTTGGCAGGAAGCCGACCTCCGGGGCCGCCGAACGCATCAATACGCGTGCGCCCGGTGCACTGCGCGCCAGGATCAACCGCCATTCGCGCTCGAGTGCCGGCACATCATGGGCGACCAGCCAGTCCTGGTGGTCGAGCAGCACGAAGTGGGTCAGGCCACCGGGATCGGACTCGAGGAAGTCGGCGAATCCGGTGGTGTGCAGGTGGACCCGGTGCAGGCGCTCGCGCAGCACCGCGTGATGTTCGCGGCGCAGGTAGTTCGGGCAGCAGGATTCGCTGTAGGCACCGTGCAGGTAGAGCCGCCAAAAGTAATTCTCGGAGACCGGCACCTCGGTAAAGAGGTGGCGCAGCTTGTCCTGGACGAAGGCGTTCACCCCGCCCGGGTACTGCTTCGCGATCAAGTCACGCTGCGCGCGCGGGACGCCGAGCAGGGTCAGGGTTGCCGGCTGGCGCACCAGCAGCCGCAGCAGCGGGCCGAAGAGTTGCGGCTCGATCCTCTGGTAACGCTCGCGCTGGGTAGCGAGATCGCGCGACTCGAACAGTTCCAGCATCTGTGCGTGCAGGCGCGGTCGCAGGCGGCCAAGCACGCGGCGCACGAACCATGCGACATCGCCCGATGCGCCGCGGAAGTAAAAGGAGCCGCGACCGCTGCCGTCGAACCAGTGGGTGTGGCGATCCCAGTACGCGGCAGCCGCTGCCGTCAGCCGTGGCCGCAGCAGGAGCCGGTAAAGTCGCACGAAATCGGCGTGCCAGCCCCGTCCGAACAGCGCCCAGAGATCCTCGAAGGAGAGCGCCGCCAGTGCCGCGAGTTTGAGTTCGAGCAGCGCGTTCTGGCGCGGGTTGAGATCGACACAGTGGATCTCGGCGGGATCATCCAGCAGGTAGTCGAGCGCATTGCAGCCGGCACTGGTGATCATCGCGATGCGGCTGCCGGCCCCGACTCCGAGCAGCGCGCGATCGGCGCGCGGGTCTTCCCAGCACGTGTTGTAGATCAGGCGTGATCCGTGGACGTGACGGAACCAGGCGTCGTAGGCGCGTTGCCAGATGGCAGGCATGAAGTCCTCGCTTGTCGGGCCACGGCGGCCCAGCCAGGAGACATTGCCCGCCTGGCCCTACGGCAAGGCGACAACAGCGTGACAGCCGGGTGACGGTGCTCGCCGGAAGTTTCGACAGGCCGGGGCCATGGTGGGTCGGGATTCATCCCGACGCTTTTCCGACGAAGCCCGAAGAGCGTCCGGATGAATCCGGACCCACGGAACTCGCGACCCACACAGGTCCGGACGCCCTGGGCTGTGGAGCCTCAGCCGCCGAACTCCAGGTACACCAGGATCGCCAGCGCCAGCAGCGTCACCACCGCCGCCGCCATGATGATCCAGTCGACGACATTGCTGGCGCGCGCGGACGCCGACGGCGAGGACGGTGCCGACGGCGCCGCGGTCGGGGGCGGTGCCACCAGCGGCCGCTGCACCGAGGTGACGATGGTGTGCACCGCGGCCTCGGGCTGCGCCTGCAGGAGGTAGCCCGGCGCCTCGATCAGAAAGCGGCTCTGCTCGAAGGCCAACTGGTCGCCCGGCCGCAGGATCGCCTCGCGCATCGCCGTGCCGTTCACCCAGGTTCCGTTCGGCGAACCGAGGTCACGCAGGTAGAGCCCGGTCGGCGTGTTCTCGATCACGATCTGGCGCGCGGCCATGCCCGGCTCGTCGAGCACGAGATCACATTCGCGGCCACGACCGACGACGAGTTGCCCGCGCACCTGGACCAGCTTGCCGAACCAGGGACCGGCCAGTCCACGCAGGACGACGCGCGGCGGCGCCGCCCGGTTGCGCGCCTCGGCGCTGCTGTTGCTGGCCGGCGGCGGACGCTCGGTACGATCGACTTCGGGACGCAGCACCATGCGCACCTGGCCGGCGACGACGACGTCTCCCAAGCGCAGGATGGCCTGCTCACGGACGCGGCGGCCATTGACGTGGACAACGGCCTCGCGGTCGAGGACACGCAGCGCCAGGCCGCGGCGCTGTTCGTTCGACAGCTCGACGTGCGCCGCGGCCACACCCTTGGCGGCAGGCAGCACCAGATCGACGCCGGGATCGGACCCGACGCGCACGATCCCCTCGCCGGACACGTGGTCCGAGCGCTCGCCACCGGGGAAGCTGATCCTGATCTGGGGCATTACCGGCCCATGGGCTGCAATGTGGAGAGACTACCAGCGTGAACGCAGGTCGAGCAGGTAGCGGTCGGTGACTTCCTCTACACCGTCACGGCGTTCGATGAAGGCGGAGAACTGCAGGCTCCAGCGGCCGGCATCGCCGAAGGCCACCCAGGGCATGTAGCCGCGCGCGAAGCTCTGGAACCACCAATCGTCCTCGGCGAAGGCAGCCAGCACGGCATCACGCTGCGCGCGCTGGTAGGAGTAGCCCAGTTCCCAGCCTCCGAGATCCAGGGCGTCGCCCCAGACCAGGCTGAGGCGGGCACCGTCGCGCTGGTCATCCGCACCCAGGTTGCGGACCAGATCAAGGCGCGCGACCAGCGGCGCTTCCGCGACCTGCGTGCGCGCGATCAGCAGGAGGTCGAGCAGCCGATACTCGCTGAGCAGCGCATTGCCAACGCGCCGGTTGGTGCGCGCCAGACCCTCACGGGCGAGCACCTCGGTGCGATCGAAATCGAGATAGGACAGGAAGGCCGAGAAGCCGGTCTCCGCACCCTCCATCCAGCCATAGCCGATCTGCAGTGCCGCGATCCGCGAGTCATCGCCGTACAGATGATCGCCAGCGAAGTACCCTGCGGTCAGGTGCACGGCGTCGAAGTCGGCGACATCCCAGCGGTACTCGAGGTGCGCACCCACCGGGCGCAGATCGCGATCCCAGGTCAGCGGCGTGTGCACCAGCGGAAACTGGCCCTTGCCCACGCGGACCAGCCCGGCATCGCCCAGGCCGTAGGCCGCGTACAGCTCGTCGAGCCCGACATCGTTGGAGACCTCGTTGTCCTTGTTGCGGCGGCTGTCGGCATTGTCGTCGCTGCCGGCACCAAGCTTGGCCGCGACGGCAAATTCCCAGCCGCTGTCGGTGTAGTGACGCCCACCGATCCGCAGCGCCGCGCGCAGGCGCTCGATGTCATCGGCTCGCCCCGGGATGTCCGAGGTGCGCTCACCGCGCACGCGCAGGTCGCCGTACCAGTCGATGGCCGGCGGCGCTGGATCCTCGGCCCATGCCGGCGCCCCGGCCACAGCGATCATGGCAGCCCAGCATCCCGCGATCCTGCCCCAGCGCATGCGCCCTCCCCCGGGCATTGCCCTGACCACTGCTGTGCGTACCCCCAGCGCCCCGCCGCGGAGCGCGCTCAAGCGCGCAAACCCGCGAGCGCCGCCAACAGTTCCGCTGCGGAAGCGTAGCGGTCGGCCGGCTTTTTCTCCAGACACTTGAGGATGGTCGCCTCGAGCGGCCGCGGGATGTCCGCCCACAGCACCGAGGGCTTTGTCGGCGGCTGCTGCAGGTGGGCCATGTACAGCTCCATCGTCGTGGCACCCCTGAACGGCAATTGCCCACAGAACATCTCGCACAGCAGCACGCCCGTGGAATAAAGGTCGGCGCGCACATCGAGCGCCAAGCCGGAGAGCTGCTCGGGCGAGGCATAGGCCGGTGTGCCCAGGAACAGGCCCTGCTCGGTGTCGCCGCTCCGACTCGCCGGCCGTGCGATGCCGAAATCCATCAGCTTGGCGTTGCCGCTCTGCTCGATGATCAGATTTTCCGGCTTGATGTCTCGATGGATCACGCCGACCTGGTGCGCCGCGTCCAGGCCCATGCAGAGCTGACGACCGATGCGCAGTGCAGCGGAGTAGGGAAGCCGTCCGGTCTGCTGCAGCAGGTAGCGCAAGGTCAGCCCGCGCACGTACTCCATCGAGATGTACGGCGCGCCCTGGAACTCACCGAAGTCGAAGGTGCGCAGCACGTTCGGGTGGGTGATCCGCCGTGCCAGCTTGATCTCGCTCTTGAACTGCTCGAGCTGCTCGGCATCGACCATCATGCCGGGCCGCAGCATCTTCAGCGCGACGACGTCGTTGAGCTCGAGGTCGCGCGCCTTGTAGACCACGCCCATGCCACCGGAGCCGAGGATCGAGAGGATCTCGTAGCGACCGGCGAAACGCATGCCGCTGGCCAGGCGGGTGGCGCCGCGCTCGGCAGGCGGCGTCACATGCGTCGCGGCCGCCTGTGTGACCGCCCCGGCGCCGGGCACGGTGACCTGCGCGACTCCGGGTGCGCTGCGTGCCAGATCGGCCAGCCCGGCGCCGTCGACTGCCAGGTAGCGCTTGCCACTGGCCTGCCCGGTCGCTGCACGCAGGACCCCCAGCTGACCCCCCTGTTTCAGGCGCTCGCCGATGGGTGGCGTGATCAGCACCTGGCCGGATGGGGTTTCGGCCAGCAGGCGCTCGACCTGCAACACCGGCAGGCCGATCGTGGCGCTCCCCTCGGGGCGTCCGGGCAGCGAACCATGCACGATCTCGCCGCTCGCGAGGGCACAGGCGGCGACGTTGTCGGCGCTACCGATGCGCCCCTGACGCCAGAACTGCACCGCCGCGAGCGCGCGCCGGTCGGCATCGGGGCCACCGAAACCGAAGAGCAAGCGGGGCCCTTCCTGCTCGAGCAGTTCGCCACCCGCCGCCTGCGCATGCGCCTGCGCTTCCTCGACCAGTTGCCCGAGTGCCGTGAGCGCAATCGCCTCCTCGCCCGCCGGCGGCGCCTTCAGGAAGCGCCGCAACTCGAGCCCGACCAGGGTCATCTGGCTGCGCGTCGCCGGCTTGCCGGGCGGACGCGGCGCAGCCGGGGCTTCTGCGCCGGGGTCCGGCAGGAAGCGCGACAAATGGCCGACATAGCCCTCGATGTCCTGTTGCTCGCGCAAATCGCTGAGCAGGGAATCGACCGCCCGGCCCAGTCGCGCAACCTCGTCGTTGCCCTCGATATCGAGACGCTGCTGGTAGTTTCCGGCGGCCGCCTTCTCGGCGGCCTCGGTCAGCTCGGCAACCGGCCGCAGCACGCGCCGCGCCAACCACCAGGACACCGCCAGCGCGAACAGCAGCGCGACGCCACCGCCGATCCAGACCGAGCGCTGGATGCGGTCGAAGGGGGCCATTGCCGCATCAGCGCTGGTCAGCGTCAGCACGCCACCGATGGCTTCGCCTGGCTGGCCGTACAGCGCCGCGACCCGCCCGACCCAGCGCTGGCCCTCGAGCTCGATCTCCACGCCTGCCGCGCCGTCGCCGCCGTTCATCGCCGCTGCGAGTGCCTGCGCCTTGGCCCGGATGGCACCACCGAGGCCGAGCGCCGCGCCCTCGCCGAAGGAGTTCGCGACCAGGCGCTCACCTTCGGCCTCGTCGATCCAGTACGCCACCTCGCCACCGCTGACTTCGCGCACCTGGCGCGCCACCGTGGCGTCAACGGCCATGCCGACCACCAGGTAGCCCACCACGTCATCGTTCGGCGCGAGCGCGCCAGCAACGACCTGGTAGAGGACCCCCGCATCGCGCCAGTAGCCGGTGACCCCCTCGGCTGTCGCGATCATCGGCCCGAACACCGGATCGTTGGCAAAGCTGTCCTGGAAGGCCTCACGCTCGTCCGAGCGCGCCACCACCATGCCGGACGGATCGAGCACCATGCCGAAGCCGAAGCCGTAGGTGTCGCGGTTCTGGTCCAGCAAATCCTTGACCGAGGCGGTATCCCCCGCGACCGGCTCCGGTGGCGTCGCCACGCCCGGCTCTGCCCCACCGTCGGAATCGGCCGACACCGGCGTCGAAGCCGGGCCCAGACCCAGCCCCTGATCGGTCGCCGCCGCGACGTAGCGCGCGAAATCGGCATCGGCCGCCAGCGTGCGCGCGACCAGCGTCAGCTTGTCGAAGGACAGGGCCTCGAAGCGCTGCTGCGCCGCATCGACCTCGGCCAGGCTACGCGCGACCGCCTGGGCACCACTGCGTTCCCCTTGCAGCACGACCACGAAGGCATTGGCGACCACCGCCAGGGCGACCAGCAGGCCGCTGGCGATGAACAGCCGGGCCGCCAGCGGCATCCGGAACCCGTGCCTGCGCTCAGTACTCACCGGGGCGACTCCTGCGATAGGGCTGGCCGAACTTGTTGAGGTGCGGCGGCACCTTGCGGCGACTCAGCTCGAGGCTCACGGGCAATACAGCCGACGGCAGCGCGTCCAGACGTTGCCGCCACAGCGATGCCCTCTCGTGCCAGACGAACAGCTCGCCAGGACCTGACGACAGTCCGTCGAGGCGGAATCGTCCCTGGCCATCCGGACGGGTGACGAAGGGTGTGTCCATCACCAGAACATGCGCCACCATCGCGTGATGGACGTTGCAATAGACCTTGATCACGCCAGGCTGGCTGAAGGTGTAGGACCCGCCAGGACCCTTGCCGTACAGACCCAGGTCGAAAGCGGCCTCGCGCTGGGTCGAGAACACGTTGTGCAGGATCGGGTCGCGATTGGGGAAGCGCACGCTCGCGCCGACCGGTACCGCCAGCACGCGCGGGACGAAGGTCTTGCGCTCGGTGATGATCTCGAACGGCGCCGCGGGCACGCTCGGGGCCACCGCGCGGTCCGGCCTGAAGTAGACGACCGCATCGACCGCCTCCTGGCTACGCAGCGCCCTTCCCTCGCTGCTGAGCGTGATCCGGCCTTCGATGGCGTCAGCGGCCGGCGCCTGCGCCCACAAGGCCGCTGCCGGCAGCATCGCGAGCAGCAGTGTCGCCAGCCAGCCGACCAGGTCAACTCCCCTACCCGCTCCCGCACCGACGCTGCGCATCTGCTTGTGCTCCCGTTGCGGCCCGAGCTTGATCATAATCAAGCTGCAACCGCAGGGCATCGGGCCGGGAGGGCTCTACGTGGCGACCATCAGGATGGAGCGCAGGCACGGCCTCGGCGTCACCAAGGCCAAGAAGACGGTGGACAAGGTCGCCAAGGCGATCCGCGAACGCTTCGAGATCGAGGCGGCCTGGAACCGCAACACGCTCGAATTCTCGCGTTCGGGCGTCGAAGGCGAGATCGCGGTCAGCGCCGAGAAGGTCACGGTACACGCGACGATCAGTTTCCTGCTGCTGCCGATCAAGGGGATGATCGAACAGGAGATCCGTCGTTACTTCGACCAGGAGTTCGGCGACTGAAGGCGGACCGCGGCATCCCCTGAGCGGACCGAATCCAGCGCCGTCATGAAGGCGCGCTCACGGCGCAGGATCGTCCCCAGGAACGTGTGCGCACCGCCGAGTCGGCCGAAGGCGTCGAAGCCACGTTCGAGGAAGCTCTGCAGCGCCCCCAGCCCAGCCAGCTTGGCGGGCCAGCGGCACAGGTGCAGCAGTTCGGCCAGCATCGGCTTCTTGACCAGGCGGTCGAGTTCGCGACCGAGGATGATCAGCAAGGCCAACTGGTGGCGGCGCGCCGCGCGGTGAGCCGAGGCGTGGTAGGCAGCCGCGTAATCGGCATCGCCGATGGCAGCGGCGCGCGTGCAGCGCGCGGGCAGCGCTGCGGCCATCGCGAAATCGAGTTCGTGGCTGATCGCATTCAGCTCGATCGCCCGCGCCAGGCTGCCGAGCACGCCTTCGGGCAGCAGGCGGATCATGATCGGCACGACGCGCTCGACCGCGCGATCGCGATCGTTGAAGTCGCCCTCTCCGTAAAGGTCGGCGAGAAAGAACTCGCAGGCATCAACAAAGGGCGGCGTGACCCGCAGGTCTGCATAGGTGGCTGCAAGCCGCGTGGCCTGCCATGCGCGCAGGGCCTCGAGGCGCGGGCGCACCGCGCGGTCCTCGAGCGACTGGCGATGCTGCGCATGGACCCGTCCGAGCAACGCGCGCAACCGGTCGGCAATCTCGCTCATTTCATTCCCTCCCTGCCCTCCCGTCGGCGGCCGCCAGCAGCTCCACCAGCGCCGTCGAACAGGCCTCGCGTCCACCAGCGGCCGCGATGATCGCCATGTGACCCAGTCCCGGCAACGCGCGGCTGGGCACTCCCGGCACCTCGGCACTGCTGTCGGCCGGCACAACGATGTTGTCGTCCGGCGTCCACAGGTTCAGGGCCGGCATCGCCGGCACCGGGGTGCTGGCATGGAAGACTCCCAGCCAGCGCGCCTGCGGTGTGGGCGGTCCGCGTTCGGCACCGAAGATCCAGCCGGCCAGCAGCGTACCCCGGTGCGGGGCCGCCACCATCAGGCAGCCGCGTACCCGACCGGGATGGCGCGCCGCGTAGATCCGGGACAACAGCCCACCCATGCTGTGGCCGGCGAGCACCACCCCGTCCTGACCGCTTTCCACGCAGACCGCGCGCACGGCTTGGTCGAGGCGGGCGAGCTGCGCCTCGATGTCGAGATAGAAGGGTTCGAGCGAAAGCGCGACCACGCTGCGCCGGCCCGGATCGAAGGCATCCAGCAGTGGCGCCCAGACGGCACCGTTGCAGCAGAAACCATGGACCAGCACGAGGGGCGTCCCGCCCTCGCGCTCGATATGCCAGCGCGGTCGCCGCAGTGGCTGGTCCCACAGGTAAAGGCGGCTCATCCACGTCACTTCGACCACCAGCGCTGGCCACCAGCGCCGGAGCGGCCCGCGCCGCATAGCAGGCCAGTCACCAAGCGCGGCCTTGGCGACGAAACTCCCGGCGGCAACGAGGATCTGCAGGCCGACGATCGCCCCGAGGGCGATGGCGAGCGAGCCAGCCGCCCCCACACCCAGCGCGTGCGCGATGCCCCCCGCCAGCACCGCCACCAGCAGGCCGGTGACGGCCAGCGAGGCCTTCAGCAAGACACTGCGCGCGGCATCCGCTTCCACCATTAGTTCTTTCATATCAATAGTTTGCGAGTAGACCGGTAGAGGCTTTGCACCACCGGCGGGCAAACGTAAACAAGCCCTGCAGTCGAGTCGGACCTCCACCACTGTGGCCGTACAATCGGCCGCCACTCGCGGATGGCCCCGGGGAGTATCGACCCATGCTGCACCTGCAGGAAGCACGTCGCCCACGTTCGCCCCGGCGACACCATCGCTTCGGACTCGCCGTCGCCGGCGGTGGTCCGATCGGCGGCATCTATGAGATGGGTGCGCTGCGCGCGCTCGACGAGGCCATCGAGGGACTCGACCTCACCCGCATGGATGTCTACGTCGGTGTCAGCTCCGGCGCCTTCCTGGCCGCGGGCCTGGCCAACCGCATCGACACCGGCGAGATGTGCCGGATGTTCATCACCGAGGAAGAACCCGAGCACACCTTCCGCCCCGAAACCTTCCTCCGCCCCGCCTTCCACGAGTACTTCCGGCGCGCGCTGTCCCTGCCCAAGGTCCTCAGCGAGGCGATCATCGACCTGGTCTTCAACCCCTGGACCGGCAATTTGAGCGAGGTGCTCGGCAAGCTCGGCGCCGCCCTGCCCACGGGCGTCTTCGACAACGAGGGCATCGAGCGCTACCTGCGCGGCATGTTCACCGCGCCGGGGCGCAGCAACGACTTCCGCAAGCTCGACCGCCCGCTGTACGTCGTGGCGGTCGAACTCGACACCGGCGCCGCGGTGCGCTTCGGCTCCAGCGGCGCCAACCGCGTACCGATCTCCAAGGCCGTGCAGGCGAGCAGCGCCCTGCCGGGCTTCTACCCACCGGTCGAGATCGGCGGGCGCCACTACGTCGATGGCGCGCTGCAACGCACGCTGCATGCCTCGGTGGCGCTCGACGAGGACATCGACCTTCTGATCGCGCTGAACCCGCTGGTGCCCTTCGACGCCGCGCTCGCCCGCGAACGCGGCGAGGAGCCGCCCGGCAGCCTGGTCGACGGCGGCTTGCCGCGGGTCCTCTCGCAGACCATCCGCGCGATGCTCTACTCGCGGATGCGCGTCGGCTTCGGCAAGTACGACAAGAGCTACGACAACTCGGACCTGGTGCTCTTCCAGCCCGATCCCGACGACGCGCTGATGTTCTTCACCAATGTCTTCAGCTTCGCCAGCCGCCGTCATCTCTGCGAACACGCCTATCGCACGACGATGGCCGACCTGCGGCGCAACCGCGAGCATTTCGGCAAGGTCCTCGCCCGCCACGGCCTCGGCCTGCGCGCCGAGATCCTTGACGACGAGGAACGCACCGTGTGGGACGGCCTGATCGGCACCCGCCCGCCCGACTCGACCATCCTGTCACGCCTCAACCGCACGCTCAACGAACTCGAGCGCACGGTCACCAGGATGCAGCCGAAGCGGCGCCTGGCCGCCGCGCGCTGAGCAAGACGCAGAACTGCGGGAGCGCCCTTGGGAGCGATGGAATCTGTGGCGAGTCCTTTCGCGCGCAGAGCGCGCTCCTGCGAGGCGCGGCGAGACGAGGCACATCCGTAGGCGCCCTCGGACGCGAGCTTTCAGGGAGACCGGAGGGGCTGCATGAGCCGGCACTCCCGGCTCCCACTTCAGGCGCGTCGTCTTGCAAGCGGATCCTCGAAGAGCGTCTGGATGAATCCAGACCCACCAGGGCAATGGCAGCTTGTGGGTCGGCATTCATGCCGACGCTTCTACCACCGCTTCTACCACTCACCACTCTCGGATCTCCCGAACGCGACATTCTGCAACCGCCCCCTTAGACCCTCGCCGAAGGGCTTGTAAGTCCTTGCGTAGTGTGAATGTTCTAGCTGCGCCGCCCAGCATCCGCCCCACACAAACATTGCCGGCACACGCCTTGCGCGGGTTCCGGGGAACCAAGGGAGAGAACGCGATGGCCAAGGCCAGGACCACCAAGAGCAAGGCGAAGCCCGCGAAGGCGGCCGCCAGCGCCGACATGAAGCACACCGCCAAGGCGATCATGGAACAGGCCGAGCAGATCTGGCTGGCCGGACTGGGTGCCTTCTCGAAGGCGCAGGAGCAGAGCGGCAAGGTCTACGAGACGCTGGTCAAGGAAGGCGCCGCGCTCGAGAAGATGACCCGCAAGTTCACTGGCTCCAAGGTCGAAGAGGTGCGTGGCATGGTCGAGAACACCGTGACCCAGGTCCGTCAGCGCGCGTCCGACAGCTGGGACCGTCTCGAGGAGGTGTTCGAGAACCGCGTGTCGAAGGCTCTCGGTCACCTCGGCATCCCGGGTCGCGACGAGATGGAGACGCTGGCCAAGCGCGTCGACGAACTGGCGAAGGCCGTTCGCGCCCTTGACGCCGGCCAGCGTGCCAGCAAGGCACCCAAGGCCGCCAAGGCGGCTCCGGTGAAGGCCGTCAAGGCCGCCCCGACCAAGGCTGCCAAGGCGGCGCCCGCCAAGGCTGCGAAGGCTGCCCCGGCCAAGGCCGCTGCGGCCGCTGCCGCTCCGGCCAAGCCGGCCCGCGCCCCGCGCAAGCCGCGCGCCGCGAAGGTCGAGACCACCCAGCCGATCGAGACCTCGACGAGCAACGACTGAGCAACACCCCGGCGTGGGGGGCCCCCCCCCCGGCCCCCCCCGTG
>JANJUH010000246.1 GCA_024710675.1 Lysobacterales bacterium | reverse complement strand
GCACGCCCAGCGCCGTCGCCTGCAGCGCGAAGCGCTGGAAGGCCCGGCCGACCTCGACCCAGTGCGCCTTGTCCTCGCGATCGGAAACGAAGACCGCAATGCCGGCCGAACTGCGCACATGCCGCGCGTACTTGTCGTTCTCGGCCTTTTCGGTAAAGAACAGATCGAACATCAGCTTGCCGAGCCACGCCGGCGCCGTCGGGTTGCCCGAGGACGCCGCAAAAAGGCCATCGCCCGTCCGTACCGCCTGCGCCCCGTTGAATCGCAACCAGTCCTTGAGCTCGCGCACGAAGGCCGGATCGCGCATCTGTGCGCTGTTGCCCTCGACCACCGCATCGAGCACCGTCTCCATCGCCGGCTTCTCGGTCAGCAGCAGCACGCGCACACCATTGCCGCTGCCGGCCGCCTCGAGCAGCCGCAGCTCCTCGTTCGTCAGCGCCCGCGAGTCGAACTCCGCCCGCGTCGACTGCCGGCGCGGGATGGCCTCGAACAGGGGCGAGCGCACGGCGGCCGCGCGATCGAGCACCACCCGCACGGCTTCGCCGCCGGCATCATCGAAGACCACCTCGCCCCTGAAACCGAAGGCCAAAGCGGCCTGCGCGATGTTCTCGGCGGCACAGCCCAGGCTGACGTAGAGGTGGTGATCGTCGGGATCGACGACCGGACAGCGGCGCTGCAGATCGGGGAAAACGGCAATCGACTGGTCCGCCAGCGCGAACTTCCAGCATTGGGTGTTGTGGCTGGAGGGCGCCAGCGTGGCGTAACGCACCAGTTCCCGCAGCACGGCTTGTGGCTCACCGCCATCGCCTGCACCGTGCCGCCAGATGTCGCGCACGGCCTGGTCGTACTGCGCATGACCCTCGGCCATCGAGCGCCACGAGTACGCACCCGCCGCGCCCAATCCCGTGACCGTCGCCGCCGTGATGAACTGTCGTCTGCTGGGCATGCCCATTCTCCTCGCGAATCAGGTTTGCCTTCGCCTGAGGTCCTGGCGATCACTTCAGGCGTAGCAACTCGCCTTTGCGCTAGACCAGGTTCCTGTAATCCCACTGGATCTCGCGGGCCTCGACCAACCATAGGCCGAGACGCCCGATATCGACCTGAGCGCTGGCGACGTTTCGCGCCTCGGCCGCCTTGAACTTGCCCTCCGGCTGCAAGCGCGGGGTCGGGAAGGACTGCCCGCTCCAGAACAAGAGCCGGACACAGCGCTTCAGCTTGCTGTACCCCACGACCGGATTGCCATCCAGGAACCACACCGGATGGCCGTGCCACAGTTTGTTCTCCGCTTCGGGCAGGGCGCACTCGATCTCTCCGGCCAACAAGGAGCAAAGCCCCCGGTCCGCGGGTGACTGCGCTTCGTTGTACCGGTTTGTCTCCGGATGCATGTCGACAGTCCGCCCCCCTGCGATGGCCATGCCGGACTTGCTGGTTCCTACGCGCGGGCCCGGCCGCTGGCAAGCGTACCCTGCCCGCAGCTGCCGGCTGTCCCGGACAATCCAGGACTGATTGAACCCGCGCCGGCCCAGGGTTCGCGCTGGTACCCCAGCTCACTCCAGCTTGTCGATGACCTCCTGGGCCCGCTCGATCTGCCGCGCCATCGAGGCCCCCGACACCTTGAGCTGCGAAAGCCGGCCGCGCAGCGACTGCTGCAATTCGACGTCCGCCCGCATCTGTGTCACGGCCTTCTCCAGCAAAGCCGTATCGGCTGGCGGATCGCAGGCCACCAGAATGAAATCGTCTCCCGCCTCGCCCTGTTGCAGGGCGCCACTGGAGAGCTGGCAATCGCCTTCCCAGATGTGCTTCTGGATCGCCCAGTCGAGGCGCTCGCGGATCAACTGGCGGTAGGCCGGGAGCCCGCCGGAGACAAGTTCGTAGTCGTACGCGGAGACGTCGAAGTAGTAGGCCAGCGCGCGCTGCGTGTCGATATCACCGATCAGGGCCAATCCGCCCGCATTCTGCACTTCCCGGAAGCTGGGCCCGGTCAGCCGGTACGGCCAGATCTGCCCGGCCTGGAAGGTGCCCAGCACCGTGATCCAGATGTCCTCGCCCTGCGGCGGCTCGGGCGCCTCCAGCCTGGCCAGAGCGGCCTCGCCGAATTCCAGCGCCTGCAGGGCGTACTCGCGGCGACCACTCACGTCGCGCTGGCTCTGGCGCAGGTCCTCGATGATCTGCTGCCGCCAGATGTTGCCCTGCTCGCGCGCCTTGCGCGTCTCGTTCCAGTTGTCCACCTGCAGGGCGATCAGGATGCCGACCACGACGATCAGCACCTCGATGGCGACCTGGAACCAGTCCTGGCGGCGGATCGCGTGGCTCATGCGGTCGAGCAGGCTCATCGGGCGCTCCCGGGCATCGGCTTCACCACGCCTTGAGCGGCCAGGGGATCGTTGCCGGCGGCGGCCAAGGCAGCTCGGCCTCGGCCAGACGCGCGGCAAAGTTCGGCGTCGCTTCGAGATCGAACGGCGCCCCGCACAGGCAGAACGCCGTGACGTTGGCGAGCAACACCGGCCCGGCTGGCCTGGCGTCGATGATGGCCGCCATCCGGTTCGCCTCAGCGCGGTCACCGGCGATGGCGGCGAGTTCCAGTTGGCGACTGTCGCGGCTGTCCAAACCTTGCCGTTGGTCACGCAATGCCGATAACGCCTCCGCATCCGAGCTCGCTGCCGCCAGCCAGGACTGCAGCTCGTCGGCATCACGGCCTGACAGGCCTCCGCGCAGCACCTCCTCCCGCGCCTCCTCGAGCCGGCCGGCAGCGAGCAGGGCCGCGACCCTGGCCGTGTGCAGACGCTTGCGTGCGTAGGCCAGCTCGGGCAAGGCCAAGGCCGCGCCCGTGACATCGATGGCCGTCGCCGGATCGCCGGCGTAGAGCGCGACCCGGCCGGCATTAAGCCAGTTGCTTTCGTCGAAGGCATTGCAGGCCCTGGCCTGGTCGAAAAACGCTCTGGCTTCCGCTGCCATGCCAAAGACGACACCCATGTGCATCCACTGGTGGAATCCGCAGGCTTCACGGTGCCCGTAGGCGCGGCGGATCAACGGCCCCAGGCCGCTCCAGTCATCGGAGAACAGCTGGCGGGTAATCCGGATGAAATCGCGCGCCGCCTCATTTGGTGCCGAGGACAAGGCCAGGTCCAGCCGTTCCTGCAACTGCTCGCGCGCAACGGCCACTTCCCCGGCCGGCATGCTCCCCGGATCTTGCCCTGCGGCAATGTTCAGAAGGATGTGCGCGTACAGATCGGAGCTGTGGAAATGCGCGGCCCACAGGCTGGGCGCGGCCGCCGTGGCGGCGTCGAAGTGCACGTTGGCCTGGATCAGCGTGGGCACCTGCGGCGCCTCGTTGTGCGCGGCTCGATACAGCTCGAAGCCGCGGGCAAACTCCGCGAAGGCCTGGGGATCATGTTCGCCGGCCTCGGCCATCCGCGCCCGCAACGCTTCGTCGAGGAGGATGCCGAGCGCCGATGCCACCTGGGTGGCGATGTCCGCCTGCACGGCAAAGGCATCGGTGTAGGGGCGGTCGTAGGCCTGCGACCACAGGCGGAAGCCATCGCTGGCACGGACCAGCTGCGCACTCACGCGGAGCTGCTCGCCGGAGCGTCGCACCGTGCCTTCCAGCAGATGGTCGACGCCCAGCCGCGCGCCGATCTCGTCGACCGGCAGGTCCTTGTCCTTGTAGTAGAAGGACGAGGTGCGGGCCGTGACCTGCAGGCCCGGGACGGAGGCCAGCGCGTTCAGGATCTCCTCGGTCAGGCCATCGGCGAAGTAGCCCTGCTCGGGATCCGCCGACAGGCTCTCGAAGGGCAGTACCGCGATGGAACGCCCTGTGGCAGGCGGCGCCGCCGGCTCGGGGGCGGTGGTGGCGACGGGCTCCGGCGCGGCCGATGGGCCGGCGCCCGCTTCCACCGCCTGATACCGATCCCATACCGCCAGGGCGCCAATGGCCAGCAGCAGCACGATGATGACCATGTCCATCCGCCGCGCGGTCGCATCGACCGGCATCGCGCCCGCCGCATCGGGCGTCTCCCGCCGCAAGCCCTCGGGCGTGAGCTCGAACACCCAGGCGACCACCAGCGCCGGAATGAAACCCAGCGCCAGCAACACGACGAGCACCTGCAGCACCCAGCCGGGAGTCCCGAAGATCGGCAGCAAGGTCTCGGCCACCTGCACCAGCAGCCATGCCGTGACCGCATACAACCCTGCAACCCGGAAGACCTTGCGGCGGCGTAACTCGGCCAACAGCTTCATGCCCGACACCCGGGCCGACACTCGGGCCCGCGAACCCGACTGCAGCTGTCCCCGCGGCGGCGCGCCACACTCAACGCCCGGCGGCGGCCAATGCCCTGCGGTATCCCCGTCGGTGTCCTCACCTCAGGGGTTCTCACAGAAAGAGGCTTCGGAGCCGCTACGGCCGCGGAAACTGACCTTGGGCACGCCGTTGGAGACGTGATAGATCGCCTTGAAGCCTTCCGGCATGGCCTCGCCCAGGTAGCCTTCGAAACGGATCTCGCCGCTCGCGGCATCGTAGGTGAAGCTTCTGCGGCTGCCGTCGGATGCCGTGTAGCGGCCGGGCGCGGTGACTTCGAAATTGAGATCCATCCGCGCGCTGCTGAAATTCCAGCACTCGTATTGCCCCAGCGCCACCGACCCCGGCGCTGACGCGGCGGCCGGTGCTGCCGCGGCCGGAGCAGGCGGTCGCGTCGCCGGAGCGGCATCGGTCCGGACTGGCGCCGGAGGCGAAGCGGGAGCCTGCGCGGCGGCGGCCTGGCTGCTGGCCGACAGCGGACGAATCCACTTTCCGGCGATCGGCAGCACGTAGCCAGCGCATTCTGCGCGGTACTGGTCCCACTGGTTCGGGCCGCTCTCGATGGTGCAGACCTCCCAGAACTGTTCCATCTGGTTCGGCGAGGCCTCGACCTTGGTCCCGGGGGCCCAGTGGGGGCCGCCAGCCGTTGGAGCAGGCGCAGCGGCGGCCTGGCTGCTGGCGGACAGCGGGCGGATCCATTTTCCCGCGATCGGCAGCACGTAACCGGCGCATTCGGCGCGGTACTGGTCCCACTGGTTCGGGCCGCTCTCGATCGTGCAGACCTCCCAGAACTGCTCCATCTGGTTCGGCGAGGCCTCGACCTTGGTCCCCGGGGCCCAAGGCCCACCGGCCGCCGAGGCCACACACGGCCAGCACAGCAGCAAGAGCGCGAGGCGCGAGGAAGACTGAGACGCGTTCATGTGCCGACTCCAGAGGAGGCCCGACGCATTCACGCACACCGTGCCCTTGCGGGCAAGCGGGGTGCGGCGAGACGTGGTGGTACCGACACCGGCGCCCAGGGACAGCGATGCGCAGTGACTCCGTCTCTACCGACTGACGCAGAGCGCGCGCGCGCCCACGTCCAGCGACCGGCTCCACGAGACCTCAGAGCCTTCGCCCATGAAGACCCCGTAGGCCTCGGCTTCCGTACTGACCTCGGAGGTCCAGTAAAAAGCACCGGTCCACTGGATCAGCCGCGTGGCCGGGTGGAGGGTCACAGCGCCCGCCGAGGTCTGCACCTCGACCGCCATTCCGGCCGACGGGTCGTAGAGACGGGTCAGCTCATGACGGCTCGGCAGCGTCCAGGCTGGGCCCTTCGATGCGCAAAAAGCCACCGCCCCGAGCCAGTTGAGGTCCGCACCGTTGTCCGAAAAGGCCCAGAGCAGCGATTGGCTGGCATCTCGGATCCCCAGCTGCGAGCGCGCGAAGCGTTCCGCCGGCTGCACGCCCGTTGCCGCTGCAGGCAGCTCCGTCGGCGTCTCCGGCGACGAACTCAGCCACCACAGTCCCAGAGCAGCCGCGCACAACAGGATTCCCGCTGTGATCGCCCACCGGGCGCGCCCAGGTCGGGGACTCGCCGACACCGGGTTCGATTCCGCCACCGCGGGCACTGCCAGGACCGGCCGGGTCAGCGGATCCGATGCGTCCCCGCCCGCGGCCCTGCGCGATGGCCCCGGAATCGGCGCGGTGGGGTCGGTTCCCGCTTTGGACTCGACGCTGCCGATCCGGCCACCCGCCAGGTAGGCACCCTGCGCCACGCGTACCTGCGCCTGGTCCGTGTTTCCCAGTACGAAACCCAGCGCGCGCAGTTGGCTGGACCACGCCGCCTCGTTGCCCGCGAAGCCGATCTGCTGGCGCAGGGTTTCGCTGGAGAGAAAGACCGCCCGCAAGGCATCCACCACTTCGCCGGCCGAGCCGAATCGCGCGTCGGCCTGCTTGGCCAGCAACCGGTCCATCACCGGCTGCAAGGGTGCCAGCGCGGCCGGCAGCGGCGGGACAGGCGCATGCAGGTGCTGGGAGATGATCTCGTGCGTGCTCTGCCCGTCGAAGGGCGAACGCCCCACCAGCAGCTCGTAGAACACCAGCCCCAGCGCATACAGATCCGAGCGCCCGCTGAGCGGCTGGCCGCAGATCTGCTCCGGGCTCATGTAACGTGGTGTGCCGATGATCCCACCGTCCTTGCCGAAGATCGTGCTCTGGTCGAGCACGCGCACGGCGCCGAAATCGGTCAGTACCGGCACTCCATCGGCGCGATACATCACGTTCGCGGGCTTGAGGTCGCGGTGGATCAGTTGTTTGGCATGCGCCACCGCAAGCGCCTGGGCGAGCTGCACGACCAGCGCGATCGCCTCGCCGACGCTGATCGGCCCGGCGCGCATGCGCTCCTGCAAGGTGCCGCCGGGGAGCAGTTCCATGGCCAGCCAGGCCTCGTCGTCGACCCGGTCGTTGTCGTAGATCCGCGCAATGTTGGGATGGTCGAGAGCCGCCAGCACCTGCGCCTCGCGCAGGAAGACCCGCTCGTAATCCTCGTCGGGCATGGAACC
>JANJUH010000209.1 GCA_024710675.1 Lysobacterales bacterium | reverse complement strand
CAACCGCCTCGCGCCCGCGGGCGTGACGATGTACGTCAAGGTCGAGGCCTTCAATCCCGGCGGTTCGGTCAAGGACCGGCTGGCCTGGGCGATCATCCAGGACGCCGAGCGGCGCGGGGTGCTGAAGCCGGGGCAGACGGTGATCGAGGCCACCAGCGGCAACACCGGCATCGCGCTGGCCATGGTCTGCGCGGCACGCGGCTATCCCTTCGTGTCGGTGATGGTCGAGACCTTTTCGATCGAGCGCCGCAAGATCATGCGGGCCTACGGGGCGAAGGTGATCCTGACGCCGGCCGCCGAGCGCGGCTCGGGCATGGTGCGGCGCGCCGAGGAACTCGCCCGCCAGCACGGCTGGTTCCTGGCCCAGCAGTTCGAGAACACCGCCAACCCGGCCTACCACCGCAACACCACGGCGGCGGAGATCCTGCGCGACTTCGCCGACCGCCGCCTCGACACCTTCGTCAGCGGCTGGGGCACCGGCGGCACGATGACCGGCGTCGGCCAGATGCTCAAACTCGCCCGCCCGGAAGTCCGAGTCGTCACCACCGAACCCGCCGGCGCGCGCCTGCTGGCAGGCGAGGCCTGGGCACCACACAAGATCCAGGGCTGGACGCCCGATTTCGTGCCGGCCGTGCTCGATCGCACCATCTTCGACGACAACATTCCGGTCGACGACGTCACTGCGCGCGACACCGCCCGCGCGCTCGCCCGTGAGGAGGGGCTGTTCGTCGGCATCTCGGCCGGCGCCACCTTCGCCGCCGCGCTCGAGGTGGCCCGCGGCGCCGAGGCCGGCAGCGTGATCCTGACGATGTTGCCCGACACCGGCGAGCGCTACCTCTCGACCTTCCTGTTCGAGGGCGTGCCCGAGGGTTCCGACGACGAGTGGCTGGCCTCGCTCGAGGGCGGCTGAGTCCGCTACGGGCAGACGGAAGCGGAGCACGGAGCCGCCGGGGCGCTGCTATTGTCGGCGCCTTTCCGCCTGCCTCGCCCGCCATGCTCGAGCGCCTGATCGTCCGCGGCCTCTATGCCGCCCGCTGGATCCTCGCCCCGATCTACCTCGGCCTGTCGCTGGCCGTGCTGCTGCTCGGCATCAAGTTCTTCCAGGAACTGGTGCACGTGGGCCCGAAGATTCTCAGCATCGCCGAGGCCGACCTGGTGCTCGTGGTGCTGTCGCTGATCGACCTGGCGCTGGTCGGCGGCCTGCTGGTGATGGTGATGCTGTCGAGCTACGAGAGCTTCGTCTCCAGCCTGGACTCGGCGACCGAGGAAGGCGTGCGCCTGGGCTGGCTGGGCAAGATGGATTACACCAGCCTGAAGAACAAGGTGGCCTCCTCGATCGTCGCGATCTCCTCGATCCACCTGCTCAAGATCTTCATGAACGCCTCCAGCACGCCGAACGACAAGATGATGTGGTACGTGATCATCCACCTCACTTTCGTCGTCTCGGCGGTCGGCATGGGCCTGCTCGACAAGGTCACGCGGCAAGCCCACTGATTCGCGACCCGAGGCGAGCCGCATGGCGCAGACCCACACCGATCCCGGCGTCGCGACACATGGCTTCGGCTGGCCCCGCCTCGGCGCCGCCCTCGTCTTCGTCGTCCTCGTCTGGTTCTACACCTGGTCGCAGCACGGCCACGTCAGCCTGACCCTGGTCATCGCCGCGGTGATCGGCGCCTACATGGCGATGAACATCGGCGCCAACGACGTTGCCAACAACGTGGGTCCTGCGGTCGGTGCGCGCGCGTTGAGCATGGCGCGGGCAATCGCGATCGCCGCGGTCTTCGAGGCGCTCGGCGCCATCATTGCCGGCGGCGAGGTGGTGGGCACCATCAAGAGCGGGATCATCGACCCCGCCAAGGTCGGCGATGCCGCCACCTTCGTCTGGCTGATGATGGCCGCCCTGCTCGCCGGGGCGCTGTGGCTGAACCTGGCCACCGCGCTCGGCGCGCCGGTGTCCACCACCCATTCGATCGTAGGCGGCGTGCTCGGCGCCGGCGTGGCCGCGGGCGGGTTCGACCTGGCCAACTGGGGCAAACTCGGCCAGATCGCCGCGAGCTGGGTGGTCTCGCCGGTGATGGGCGGTCTGATCGCGGCCCTGCTGCTGTACCTGATCAAGCGCACGATCACCTACAAGGCCGACATCCTCGGCGCTGCCGCACGGATGGTCCCGGTGCTGCTCGCGCTGATGGGCTGGTCCTTCGCCACCTACCTGATGCTCAAGGGCTTGAACCAGCTCTTCAAGGTCGGGTTCTGGACGGCAATGGGCGGCGGCGTCCTGGTCGGCGCGCTGGTCTGGTGGTGGACCGCGCGGCGCACGCGCGGCACGCTGGCGCGGGTGGCGCAGGGCAAGGACGGCGTCAACGCGCTGTTCATGGTGCCGCTGATGTTCGCCGCCGCGCTGCTCAGCTTCGCACACGGATCGAACGACGTCGCCAATGCGATCGGCCCGCTGGCGGCGATCAACGAGGCGCTGGCCACCGGCGCGGTGGCCGGCAGCGCGCGGGTGCCCTTGTGGATCATGCTGATCGGCGCACTGGGCCTGGCGGTGGGCCTGGCGCTGTACGGTCCGCGCCTGATCCGCACGGTCGGCCACGAGATCACCGACATGGACCCGATGCGCGCCTACTGCATCGCGATGAGCGCGACGCTGACGGTGATCGTCGCCTCTCAGCTCGGCCTCCCGATCAGCACCACGCATGTCACCATCGGTGCGGTCTTCGGCGTGGGCTTCCTGCGCGAGTACCTGAAGGCGAACTACCGGCGCATCCTCGACGAGATCGAGAGCCACCACCGCGAGCAGCGGACCGAACACGTCGAAGTCGAAGCCTTCCTGCAGGCCTTCGAGGCAGCCTCGATCGAGGACAAGACCCGCATGCTCCGGGAGTTGAAGGCTCGCGGGAAGGCCGGCCAGAGCCACATTACGAAGCGCGAACGCAAGGAACTGCGCAAGGTCCATCGCGAACACGTGGTCAAGCGCAGCGTGATGATGCGCGTGATCGCGGCCTGGATCATCACCGTGCCCGCCTCGGCGCTGATGGCGGCACTGCTGTTCTTCATGCTTCGTGGCGCCCTGGGCGACTGAAGCACCGGGGCCGGACTCGGGGTATGGCGTCCGCCGGACCGCGGCGTTCGACCAGTCCCGACCAGTACAGGAGCGGCAAGGGGCAGGCGATCACGCTGGTCGCGACACCCGGCGGACTCGGCAGATCGAGCATGTCCGAGGCCGCACGGCCCAAGCGACGAGCGCCACGTCGACCCACCGGTGCGCGCACCCGAAAGGGCGACTGCCACGCCATCGCTAGGCACCTTCACATTCGGGGCGCAGAATGTGGTGCCTGCCGGGCGCAGGCGCCTTCGAAGAAGCTGGGCGAAACCACCCGCAGCGCGCCCCGACGCCAGCGCCAGCACCAGCGCCAGCAGCAGGACCGATCATATATATGGCCTATTGATCTGATCGCATCAAGTCATTTTATCTATTGATCAGCTTGCGGCAGACTGTGGCCACGTTCAACCAAACGGAGGTGTGAACCATGTCCAGCGAATCGAAATGTCCCGTCCACGGTGACGTCAACCACATCGGCATGGGCAAAGGCCCGCGCAATCGCGATTGGTGGCCGAACCAGCTCGATCTCAGCGTGCTGCACCAGCACTCCGACAAATCCAACCCGCTCGCCGGTTTCGACTATCGCAAGGCCTTCAAGGACCTCGATCTCGACGCCGTCATGGCCGATCTCAAGGCCCTGATGACCGACTCGCAGGACTGGTGGCCGGCCGACTACGGGAATTACGGCGGCCTCTTCATCCGCATGACCTGGCACGCCGCGGGCACCTACCGCATCAGCGACGGCCGCGGCGGCGGCGGCACCGGCGACCAGCGCTTCGCGCCGCTCAACAGCTGGCCGGACAATGCCAACCTCGACAAGGCCCGTCGCCTGCTGTGGCCGATCAAGAAGAAGTACGGCAAGAAGCTGTCCTGGGCGGACCTGCTGATCCTTGCCGGCAACGCCGCGCTCGAGTCGATGGGCTTCAAGACCTTCGGCTTCGGCGGTGGTCGCCCGGACATCTGGGAGCCGCCCGCGATCGACTGGGGCCCGGAGACCGAGTGGCTCGGCGACAAGCGTTACAGCGGTGAGCGTGACCTCGCCAACCCGCTGGGCGCCGTGCAGATGGGCCTGATCTACGTGAACCCGGAAGGCCCGAACGGCAAGCCGGACCCGCTGGCCTCGGCGCGTGACATCCGCGAAACCTTCGCGCAGATGGCGATGAACGACGAGGAGACCGTCGCGCTGACCGCCGGCGGCCATACCTTCGGCAAGGCCCATGGCGCGGCTTCGGCCACGCACGTCGGCGCCGAACCGGAAGCGGCCGACGTGGCCGAACAGGGGCTCGGCTGGATCAGCAACTACGCCAGCGGCAAGGGCAACGACACCATCACCAGCGGCATCGAGGGCTCGTGGACGCCGAACCCGATCCAGTGGGACAACGGCTACTTCGACGTGCTCTTCGGCTACGAGTGGGAACTGGTCAAGAGCCCGGCCGGCGCCTGGCAGTGGCACCCGATCAACCCGGCCCCGGAGCACATGGCCCCGTCCGCGCATGATCCGTCCAAGAAGGTCACGGTCATGATGACCACGGCCGACATGGCGATGCGCATGGATCCGGCCTACGAGAAGATCTCGCGCCGCTTCCACCAGAACCCGCAGGAGTTCGCCGACGCCTTCGCCCGCGCGTGGTTCAAGCTGACCCACCGCGACATGGGCCCGCGCGCCCGTTACCTGGGCAAGCTGGTACCGTCCGAGGTGCTGATCTGGCAGGACCCGGTGCCGGCGGTCGATCACGCGCTGGTCGATGGCAATGACGTCGCGGCGCTGAAGGCCAAGGTGCTGGGTTCGGGCCTGTCGACGCAGGAGCTGGTCTACACCGCGTGGTCGGCGGCCTCGACCTTCCGCGGCAGCGACAAGCGCGGCGGCGTCAACGGCGCGCGCATCCGCCTCGCTCCGCAGAAGGATTGGGAAGCCAACCAGCCGGCGCAGCTGGCCAAGGTGCTTGGCGTGCTCGAAGGCATCCAGAAGGACTTCAACGCCGGCGCGACCGGCGGCAAGAAGGTCTCGCTGGCCGACCTCATCGTCATCGCCGGCAATGCGGCGGTCGAGGATGCGGCGAAGAAGGCGGGCGTCGATGTCACCGTGCCCTTCAACCCGGGTCGTACCGATGCGACGGCCGAGCAGACCGATGCCGATTCCTTCGCCGTGCTCGAGCCCAAGGCAGACGGTTTCCGCAACTACGTCGCCGCCGGCCACGAGAACGCGCTGGCCGAGCGCCTGGTCGACAAGGCCCAGTTGCTTCAACTGACCGCGCCGGAGATGACCGTGCTGGTCGGCGGCCTGCGTGCGCTCGGCGCGAACTACGGCGGCAGCGCGCACGGCGTGTTCACCGATCGTCCGGGCGTGC
>JANJUH010000208.1 GCA_024710675.1 Lysobacterales bacterium | reverse complement strand
GACCACGTGCAGGCCGAGGCCCGATCCACCCTGGCCGCGCTTGGTCGTGAAGAAGGGATCGAAAACGCGCTGGCGCACTTCCTCGCGCATGCCGACACCGTTGTCGCGGTAGAGCAGCAGCCACTCCTCGTCGTAGCCCTCGCACTGGATGTCGATGCGGCCTTCCTCGATCCCGTCGAAACCGTGGATCAGCGAGTTCATCACGAGGTTGACGACGATCTGCGAGACCGCGCCCGGATAGGTGTACAGGCGCAGATCCTCCGGGCACTTCAGGTGCACCTGGTGACGGGTCTTCTTCAGCGCCGGGCCCAGCGACACCAGCACCTCGTCGAGATAGCTCTTGAGGTGCACTTCGCGCGGCTGTTCGCTGGATTGGTCGACCGCGACCTGCTTGAAGCTGCGGATGAGCTGCCCGGCCCGGCGCAGGTTGGCGAGGATCAGTTGCGTGCTGGCCAGCGCATCCTGCTGGTAATCGAGCAGCCCGCGCTTGCTGGCGCGCCCTTCCTCGATCTCGCGCATCAGTCGGCGGGTCTCGTCCTCGAGGTGCGAGGCAGCGGTGACCCCGATACCGAGCGGCGTGTTGATCTCGTGGGCGATGCCGGCGACCAGGCCGCCGAGGGCAGCCATCTTCTCGGATTCGACCAGCTGGCGCTGCGCCAGCTTCAGTTCCTGCACCGTGAACTCGAGCTCGTGGTTCGACAACTTGAGCGCGCGGGTGCGCTCCTCGACCCGCTGCTCGAGCTCGTCGGCCAGTCGTCGTAGCGACTCGGCCGCCTCGGCACTGGCGGTGACGTCACGGTGGGTGCCGACCATGCGCAAGGCGCGGCCGGCGCTGTCGCGGGCCACCGCCATGCCGCGCGAAAGCACCCAGATCCAGCGCCCGTCGAGCGTGTGCATCCGGTAGGTGCTCTCGTAGAACTCCGAAGCGCCCTCGATGTGGCGCTCGAGTGCGCCCAGGGCCGCCTCGCGATCGTCTTCGTGCACCTCGGCCAGCCATTCGTGCCGGTCGGCGAAAACAATCCTCGAGCGTCCGCCAAGGATCGGCAGCATGTTTTCGCGCAGCAAGGTCTTGCTGGCGAAATCGAGGTCCCAGAGTTCGTCGCGACTGGCCCACAAGGCCAGCTTCAGGCGCTCCTCGCTGTGGCGGATCGCCTCTTGTGCCGCGGCCTCACGAGCCCAGCGCGCGCGCGTCCGGCGCCAGGCCAGCCAGGCCAGCAACAACGCTGCCAGGGCAGCACCGGCCAGGGCTTCGGGCTGGCGCCAGGCCGGCGGCGGTACGACGATGGCGAGACCACGCGCAGCACCCCACTGGCCACCCTCACCATCGCGCGCCCGCACCTCGAAGCGGTACTCGCCTGGCGCCAGGTTGGTGTAACTGGCGACCCGGCGCCCTTCCGGCGCCTCGATCCAGTCCTGATCCAGCCCGTCCAGCCTGAAGCTGTAGCGGATCCCGTCCGGATTGACGTAATCCAGCGCCGAGAATCCGATGGCGATACTGGCGATGCGCTCGGGGAGGCGCAGCTCGCTGGCATCGGTGATGGCCAAGGGCAGTGGCGAGCGCGGGTCGAGCCCGCGTGGCTGCACCGTGCGATGGTCGATCTGCAGGCTGGTCAGTGCGACGCTCGGCGCCAGTTCGCGCCGCGGCAGTCGTTCCGGGTGGAACACCAGCAGGCCGCGCAGACCACCGAAATAGAGTTCTCCGTCCTCGCCCAGGGCAACACTGCCGATGAAGTAACCGGAGCGATCCATGCCGTCACTGGCCGAAAAGCTCTCGACTTCGCCGGTCGCCGGGTTGTAGGCATTGACCCCGACCGTGGTGCCGATCCAGAGCTTGCCGGCGCTGTCCTCGACCAGCACGCCGATCGCATTGGCACCGAGACCGTTGGCCGTGTCGATCGCTTCGAAGCGCAGGCGGCCCTCGCCTTCGCGGATCATCCGGTTCAGGCCGCCGCCCTGGGTGCCGAACCACAGCGTGCCGTCACGCCCCTCGAGGATCATCGTGATCGAATTGTGGCTGGGCGTATCGAGCCGCCCCGGTACCTCCCGATGGCTCTCGAAGATTCCGGTCTCCCGGTCCATGCGCACGAGGCCACCGCCGAAGGTACCGATCCAGAGCTCGCCGCGATCGGTTTCGGCCATCGAATAGATGCTGTTCACCGGCAGGCTGGCCGGATCGCCCGGGACATGCCGGTGAACCGTGAAGCCGGCGCCATCCCCATCCCAGCGGGCAAGTCCCCCGGTCTCGAATCCCACCCAAAGCGTGCCACCGCGATCGACGTGGAGCATCTGCACCACATCGTCCGGGAGCTTGCGATCGCCTTCCGCGTTGCGCCGGAAGGACTCGAAGCCAGCGCCGTCGGCGCGCATGCGCGACAGTCCGCCGCCCTGGGTGCCGACCCAGAGGCGGCCGTCCGGCGTGCGCGCGATCGCCTGCACCACGTTGCTGCCGAGGCTGGCCGGATCGCGGGGATCATGCGTCCAGCGAGCGAGCACGCCGCGCGCCAGGTCATAGTGCACCAGCCCGCCACCCTCCAGCAGCCCCAGCCACAAGGTGCCGTCGGCATCGCGCCACAGCGCGCGCACCGGATTGGCGGGCAGGCTGCTGGCATCGCGGCCGTGGGCGCGGATCAGGCGCACGCCCTGGGTGGCCGGGTTGTGGATGCTGAAGCCGCCGGTCCAGGTGCCTATCCAGAGCAGGCCCTCGCGATCCTGGTAGAGGCTGGCAATGCGGTTGCCGGCCGGGCTCCCCGGATCGGTGTCCTGGTGCCGCCAGGTCCGGAAGCGGCCACTGCCAGGCTCGTGGACCGACACGCCATCCATCGTGCCGACCCAGAGGTCGCCATCGCGCGCGAGCAGCAGGGCCCGGACCTGGTCGTTCTGCAACTGCCCCGGCTCGACGCCGGCGCGGTGGTGGGCAAGGACCTTGCCCTCGCCATCGAGGTGCAGCAGGCCATGACGACTGGTGCCCACCCAGAGCCCACCGTCGGCGCCCGTCACCACCGCCTGCAGGTCGTCCGCGCCAGGCGCGCCAGCCGCCATCCGCTGCCAATCGCCGGCGTCGATCCGGTGCCGCCACAGGCCCCGATTGCCGGCAAACCAGAGCTCGCCCGCCGCCTCCGCGATGCTCCGGACAACGCCGATGTCCTGCGGCCCGGTGCGCTCGAAACGCCCATCCGCCGCGATCAGTTGCTGCAGCCCACCATTGGCGGTGGCGACCCACACGCGAGCGCTGCGGTCGGCGTGGAGCGCGGTGACGCCGTCGGAGGCCAGGGAGGCGTCTTGCGCGGGGTCATGCCGGTACGTGCGCACCATGCCGGTCGCCGGATCGACCAGGCTGAGGCCGCCAGCCAAGGTGCCCACCCACAGGCGACCGCCGTCGGCACGCGCCAGCGCGGTGACGTGGCTGTCTCCCAGGGTTTGCTGCGAGCGACGGTCGCGGTACCAGGTTTCGAAATCATGACCGTCGAAGCGGTTCAGCCCATCCTGGGTCCCGATCCAGACGAAGCCTCTCTCGTCCTGCACGATCGCGCGAGCGGTGACCTGCGACAGGCCTGTCGACAGCCCGAAGTTGCGAAAGCGCACCGAATCGACGGTGGCGCTGCTGGCTGCTGCGGGCACTGCCGCCAAGGTCGCTGCCAGCAGGGCCAGGGCAGGCAGCAGGCGCATCTCAGGCCCCTTCGCCGGCCGCGGCCGGCGCCTGGGTGGGTGCCACGCGCGGGAACTGGAGCCGAAAGCGCGTGCCCTGGCCCGGTGCGCTCTCGCACTCGATGCGACCACCGAGAATCTGGGTGGCGAGGTTGTAGACGATGTGCAGCCCGAGCCCGCTGCCGCCGCTGCCGCGGCGGGTGGTGAAGAAGGGCTCGAACACCCGTCGGCGCACACCCTCGGGCATGCCCGCCCCGTCGTCGGCGAACTCGATGTGGATGTCCTCGCCCACGGCGCACGCCACGATGCGCAGGCAGCCGGCCTGCCCCGGCACGTAGGCGTGGACCAGCGCATTGACCAGCAGATTGGCGATGATCTGGTAAAGCGCGCCGGGATAGGTATCGAGCACCAGTTCCGGCGGGCACTCCACTTCGGTCCGCAGCGGCGTGCCCTTCAGTCGCGGCCGCAGCGAGGTCAGGATCTCGCCGAGATAGCCGTCGAGCCTGAACACGCGGCGCTGTTCGCTGGCCTGGTCGACCGCGACCTGCTTGAAGCTCTTGACCAGGGCGCCGGCTCGCTCGAGGTTGCGCAGCACCAGCTGCGCGCCCTGGCGGGCGTGCTGCAGGAACTCGGACAGGGCCGAGCGCGTCATCCGCCCTTCCTCGATGGTGCGCTCGAGCAGCTGGCTCTCCTGCTCGAGGTGCGAGGCCGCGGTGACGGCGACGCCAAGCGGCGTGTTGATTTCGTGGGCGACACCGGCGACCAGCCCACCGAGTGCTGCCAGCTTTTCCGATTCGACGAGTTGACGCTGCGTCCGGGTCAGCTCCGCCAGCGTCTCCTTGAGTTCGCGGTTGGCTTGCTGCAGCGCGTCGGTGCGCAGGGCGACGCGCGATTCCAGCTCGTCGTTGAGCGTGCGCAATTCCTCCTCGACGAGCATGAGCTGGCTGATGTCGCGATTGGTGCCGAGCATGCGCAGCGCGTGTCCCTCGCCATCGCGCTCGACCACCCGGCCCTTGCCAAGAACCCAGACCCAGCCCCCGCCCAGCGCCGCAATCCGATAGCTGCAACTGAAATGATCGACATCGCCCTTGATGTGTCGGACGAAGGCTTCACGCACCCTGGCCTGGTCGAGTGGGTGGACGAACTCGAGGTAATCCTTGATGTGCGGGAAGCGCAACTCGGAGCCCAGGGCCGTCTGCGCGAGCGTGTTCTCGCGACGTATCTCGCCGCTGCGCAGATCGATGTCCCACATCTCGTCGCCACTGCCCCACAGGGCCAGCTTCAGGCGCCGCTCCGACTCGGCCAGGCGCTCCTCGTTGCTGCGCAGATCGGTGATGTCGAAAGTGGTGCCGATCATCCTTTGCGCGCGTCCACTGGCATCGCGGCTGTAGACCCGGCCACGCGAGAGCATCCAGCGCCAGTCGCCGTCGACCGCGCGGGTGCGGTAGCTGCATTCGAAGTAGTCCTGCTCACCCTGCACGCAAGCTGCCAGCGCCGCATCGAAGGCGGCACGGTCGTCCGGGTGCACGAAGGGCGCATAGGCGCGCAGCGTTTCCGCCGTCGCCTTGCGCGTCACCTCGAGGTGCTCGAGCCGGTTGCGACGCGCCAACCGGCCGCTGACCAGGTCGGCATCCCAGAGTTCGGCGCGACTGCCCCAGAGCGAGTGCTTCAGCAGCGCTTCGCTCTGCGCGAGCGCGTCGCGACTGCGCTCGCGCTCGCGGCGACGCAGGCGCATGCGCCACGCCAGCACGCCGCCGGCCAGCAGCAGGGCGAGCGCATAGCCCACGCGCGCCCAGAAACCCAGCCAGGGCGCCTCGAGCACCTCGATCGCCAGTTCCTTGCGCCCGACCACCTCCTCGTCGGCCATGGCCTCGACGATCAGCCGATAGTGTCCGCTCGCCAGACCCGTGTAGGTCGCCAGCGGACGACGCGGGTCGGCCAGGGTCCAGTCGGCGTCACGCCCGGCCAGGCGGTAGCGGAAAGCCAGCCCCGCGGCCCGCCGGTAATCGAGCGCGGCAAAGGCGATCGACACCAGGTCCTGGTCATGGCGCAGGCGCACGGTCGGGGCATTCTCGATGCTGGCGGCGATCACTGCCGCCGGCCCCGGATGCACCGGCTGGTTGCCGACCCGGATCTCGGTGTACACCAGCGGCACGTCGGCACCCGCCGGCAACGGTTCGAGGCTCGCCGGCAGGCTGACCAGTCCCGATGCGCTGCCGAGATGCACGCGCCCGTCAGGGCTGGCAGCCACCGCGCCGACGTAGAAATCCGCGCCCAGCGCCGGATCGTCGCGGGCGTGGCAGGCCACTCGCGTTGCCCCGGCCGCCAGGCTGCACACTCCCCGTGTCGTGGCGAACCAGATGCGCCCGTCGCGGCTCCCGGCGATCGCGCCGATCATCGCGCTGGCCAGGCCATCGGCTTCGCCCAGGCAGGAGATCGCTTCGGGTCCGCCGTCGGCGGTTCGCGACAGACGGCACGCACCGCCGCCCTGCGTACCCACCCATAGCGTCCCGGCGGCGTCTTCGTAGAGGCTGGTGACATTCTCGTGCGGGAGCCGTACCGGACTGTCGCGATGGCTGCCGATGCCGCCCCAGCGCGAGGTCTCGCGGTCGAACCAGGACAGGCCGGCCCGGCGCACGGCGAACCACAGGCGGCCATCGCGGGTTTCGAGGATCTGGTTGACGTAGTCACCGCGCGGACCGGAGCGGCCTTCCGGATCGCTCGGCCAGGCCACGAAGCCCTCACAGTCCAAGCACTGCGAATACAGACCACCCTGGGTGCCGACCCACAAGCTTCCGGCACGGTCGCGCGCCAGCGCCTTCACGCTGGCGTCGGGCAGGACACCGCCGCGCCCGCGCGGCCATTCGCGGCGGATCAGGCCGGCCTCGCTGCGCAGGTCGAGACCACCGCCCGCATAACCGATCCAGAGTCCGCGTTCCTCGACCAGCAGCGCGTGCACATCGTCCTGCTGCAGGTGCGGTTCCGGACCTTCGCGCGTCCGCCATAGCCCGCTGATCCTGCCCGCCGGATCCACCCGGGCCAGTCCGCCGCCATCGACCATGCCGACCCAGAGCGATCCGTCCGCCGCGGCGGCAATCGCCGGCACCGAGGCTGCCGGCAACGAGGACTCTTCAGCCCCGCCGGCACCCAGCACCCGAAAGCGCTCGCCGTCGGGATCGATGCGGCCGAGCCCGCCGGTCCACGTCCCCACCCAGACCAGCCCGCTGCGATCGAGCAGCAGGCCCGACACGCGATCGCCTGGCAAGCCTCGGGCGTCCCCGGCACGGTGGCGCCAGCGATGCAGCGTGCCGTCGGGATCGAGTCGCGCCAGGCCGCCCACAGTACCGATCCAGAGCCGGCCATCGGCGTCGTGCAGCAGCGCACGCACGCCGGCATCGGGGAGTCCCTCGCCGGCCGGCGTCGCGTCGATCCGCTGCAGCAGGCGGCCCTCGGCGTCTGTCAGCCGAAGCCCGCCGCGCAAGGTGCCGAGCGCGTATCCACCGCCAGGACGCTCGGCGACGGCGGTGTAGCCGCCGCCGGCATCCAATTCCGGGAACACGACCTCGCTGCGACTGCCATCCGGCGCCAGCCGCAGGAGTTGCTCGTCGCTGGCGAGCAGCCAATGGCCTTGCCCGTCGACATGCAGCACGCGCTGCCGGCGCTTGAAGGCGGGCACGCCCGCCAGTTCGCGCCAGCGTCGGGTGACCGGTTCGTATGCGCGCACGCCATGGCCGCGGGTGGTCACCAGCAACTGGCCATCGGCCGCCGGCCAGACATCGATGACGAAAGGATCGCCGCGCGCTCCGCCGAGGTCCACCGGATGGCGCTCGATCTCGCCGTCCAGCGCGCGCCGACGGTTGAGCCCGGACTGGGTACCGATCCACAGGTCGCCCGCGGCATCCTCGGCCAGCGCACTGATGTAGTTGTCGTCGAGCGTCGCAGGGTTTGCCGGATCGTGCCGATGGACGACGAACTCGCGACCGTCGAAACGGTTCAGGCCGTCCTGGGTCCCGAGCCACAGGAAGCCGTGGCGGTCCTGCAGGAGGTCGCCGACCGAAGACTGCGACAGGCCCTCGTCGGCATCGTAGACCTGGAAGCGGCCGGGGCCAGCCGGCGCCGATGCAGCACCCAGCAGCAGGCAGGCGCACAGCCAGCCGCGCAGGCGCCACCAGTGCGCGCGTGCCCGGGCTGCGGCCGCTGTCGAGTCTTGCCCCATCCCGGCAGCGTAGCGCACTCGCGGACGGCGGGCGATAGGCCGACCCCTTCTGCGACCAATGAGCGAGGCACCGGGGAGGGAACCGCCGCACCACGAGTCGTGCCGCACTGCAATAATGCAGCCACCCGCCGCGCGCATGCGGCCCAGCACGGATCCCGACCCGCCATGTCCGACTCTTCGATCGTCATCCTCGGCGCCAAGCGCACCCCGATCGGCTCCTTCAACGGCGCACTGGCCGGCACGACGGCCGTCAACCTGGGCGCCACGGCGATTCGTGCCGCGCTCGAATCCTCCGGGCTGGCAGCGGCCGAGGTCTCGGAAGTCCTGATGGGCTGTGTGCTGCCGGCCGGCCTCGGCCAGGCCCCGGCACGCCAGGCGGCCATTGCCGCCGGCATCCCGCTGGCCACCGGCGCGACCACGCTCAACAAGGTGTGCGGTTCCGGCATGAAGGCGATCATGCTGGGCAATGACCTGATCCGCGCCGGTAGCGCGGAGTTCGTCGTCGCCGGTGGCATGGAGTCGATGACCAACGCGCCCTACCTGCTGCAGAAGGCGCGTTTCGGTTATCGCTTCGGCCACTCCGAGCTGCTCGACCACATGGCGCTCGATGGCCTGCAGAACGCGGCTGATCGCAAGGCCATGGGCGAGTTCGCCGAGCTGTGCGCCGGCAAGTACACCTTTACCCGCGAGGAACAGGACGCCTTTTCCGCCGAGTCCGTGCGCCGCGCGCTGGCGGCTCAGGCCGGCGGCGAGTTTGCCGACGAGATCGTTCCGGTGGTCGTCGCCGGCCGCAAGGGCGATGTCACCGTCGCCGCCGACGAGGAACCGCCGGCCTGCGATATCGGCAAGATTCCCTCGCTGCGCCCTGCCTTCAAGAAGGACGGCACGGTGACGGCAGCCTCGTCCTCGAAGATCTCGGACGGCGCCGCCGCGCTGGTGCTGTCACGCGCCGATGCCGCAGCCGCCAAGGGCCTGCAGCCGATCGCGCGCATCGTCGCCCATACGACCCATGCGCAGGAGCCGGAGTGGTTCACGACCGCCCCGGTCGGCGCCATCCAGAAGGTGCTGGCGAAGGCCGGCTGGCGCCACGACGAGGTCGATCTCTACGAGATCAACGAGGCCTTCGCCGTCGTCGCGATGGCGCCGATCCGCGAACTCGGCCTCGATCCGGCGCGGGTCAATGTCAATGGTGGCGCTTGCGCGCTCGGCCACCCGATCGGCGCCAGCGGCGCCCGCCTCGTGGTCACGCTGATCCACGCGCTGCGCCGCCGCGGTGGTCGCCGTGGCGTGGCTTCGCTGTGCATCGGCGGCGGCGAGGCCACGGCGTTGGCGGTGGAGCTGCTCTGAAGCGAGCCTGATCGTGTCCCCCGGGGCCGCAGCCCCCGGGGACCCGCCCTCCGGCACTGGCTTCGCTTGCGTGCTCGACATCTTGCACCGCTAGAATGCGGCGGCCGAAATACGACTCGGCTTTCCGGAGTCCTCCGGAATGCTCTCCATCCATCCGAGGAACACCCATGCAGACCCTGAAGATCGCCACCCTGGCCGCCACCCTCGCCCTGCTCGCCGCCTGCGGTGGCGAACAGCCGGCCGCCCCGACCGCTGCCCCGGCTGCGCAGGAAGCCGCCCCGGCCCCGGCCGCCCCCGTTGCCGAGCCGGCTGCTGCGCCGGCCGACGCCGCTGCCCCG
>JANJUH010000170.1 GCA_024710675.1 Lysobacterales bacterium | reverse complement strand
GCGCGTGCGGGCTGAGCCCGAAGATCGCAACATCGACGGCGAGGCTGAGGAATCCGAGGGGCCGTCCGCTGGCGCTCGAGGGCGAGGACAGCGCGGCCTCACGCAGCGCCGGCCAGGAGTCGAGCGACTGCTGGAAAGCGGGGTTGTCGAGGAGATTGGCCTGGTCGTCGAACAGGAAGGGGCCGGACAGCCCAGGCAGGTAGATCGCGAAAAGCAGGAGCGCCACGATCGCGGCGCCCAGAAAGAGCAAGGGGCGCTTGCGCGCCCCCTGCGGGTCCTGCAGAAGTGTCGCTGGAATCAGCGGCACTGCGTCGGCAGGTAACGGTCGGCGATGTTCGGCGAATCGCAAGTCCAGACCACCGAGCCGGCGTTGGCAGCCGGCGTCAGGGTGACGGTCGAGTTGCTGATGGCTGTGTTTGCCTCGCTACCATAGGTCACGGTGATGACGCCGCTGCCGCCCACGGCGGTCTGCGTCACGAAGTTGCCGATGATCGAGGCCGAGGAAGCCACGCCGGCCGCAGCGTTGGTGCCGGGGAAGTTGCCGGTGTTCTGATAGACCTCGGCGACTGCAGTCTTGGAGCCGCTCGCCAGGCTCAGGCCGTCGGAAACCTGCGTGCGGATGGTGTAATCCTGGTAGGCCGGGATGGCGATGGCGGCCAGGATGGCGATGATCGCGACCACGATCATCAGTTCGATCAGGGTGAAACCTTTCTGGGTACGGCTCATGGTGAAATCCTCTTCGAAGTGCAAACCTAGGTTGGACGAATCCCTCAACGAGCCTCCCGTTGAGCTGCGCTGGACTCGTCGCGGTTTAGTCTTGCACTTTGCGTGCCATATAGAAAGGGCTGGTTCAGCCTTCGTGCGGCCAAGTCGACGCTCGCATCTAGTCGCATCAGGTCAGGTTGTGACCAAAAGCGGCATTTTCGGCGGCGAGGATCGAGTCGATGTGGGAGTCGTGACCGGAATCGCTGCAAGAAATGCCCGGGACGCTTGGCACTGCCAGAGGACTGCACGTGGGGCCTGAGGAGCGCGCTCTGCTCGCGAATGGGCCTTGCCGAAACCCGATCGCACCCGAGGGCGCTCCTGCGTCAGGGGCCATGCACGCCCGCCTGGGGGATGAGCGCCGCCGGCCCTGAATCAGTTGCGGCAGGGTGTTGGCACATAACGAGGTGCAATGGTCGAAGAGCAGCGCCATTCGACCGCAAACCCACCCCACGTCGGCTCCAGATCCACCGTCTGACCGCTGACCAGAGCGTTCACATCGTTGCCGAGAGTCACGCTGATGACACCACCACTGCCGATCTCAAGACTCTCGACAAAGTTGCCGGCAATAGATGTCGATGACGGAAGCCCCGCCAGTTGATTGGACGTTGGGAACACGCCAGCCTGCGCCCGATACTCACTCACCGCCGTCTTCGCCGGGGCAGTCAACACCACCGCCTCGGAGATCTGCACCCGGATCGTGTAGCTCTGGTAGGCCGGCAGCGCGATCGCCGCCAGGATCGCGATGATCGCGACGACGATCATCAATTCGATCAGGGTGAATCCGTGTTGGTCTCGCAGCATGAGCAGCCTTCCCCTGTCACAAGCCATTGTGCAACGAAATGCAAGAATCGGACCAGCGTCACGGAATCGCGCGCGAACGTCTACCGGTCAGGGTCGAAAGACCTGCTCCGGCAGCTTCGCTGCTGGACCTGTTACATCTGGCTACACTAACCACAGTGGAAGCAAATTGCGTGCCGATCATGCATTTCCGGCCGATCAATCGGCCGATTCCCTGGACGACAGCGCCGGCCACGGGTCCACGCTGATCGCACCCACCACCGCGCCTGAGGCGGCCTCATAGACCAGCGTGGTGTCCCTGGCCGGATCACGACCGCGCAAGGCCTGGAAGCGCAAGGCATCGACATTCAGCCCGTGTGCTTCCAGGAAGGTATCGACGGCGGCCTTCGCCTCGGGCAGCTCGCGCAGCCGTTCGAGCGGCGGCGAGCCGGCGACCAGCGCCGGGCCTGCCTCCTCCCAACGCCGGAAGTGCTTCGGCAGCACATTGATGTCCTTGCCGGCGAGACCCAGGTCCATCAGGCGCGAGCGCTCTTCGGGGTCCTCGGGCATGGGCGCGGCCACCTGCACTGGCCCCAGCCATGAGCGCCGGCCGAACTCCGGATGGCTGGCTTCCGACAGCTCCGCGTCACCCAGCATGCTCGCGGTGGTCAGGTAGGTGACATCCTTGGTCACCACGATGAACACCGGGCGCGATTCGGCGATGACGATCAGGCCGTAGACCAGCGCGGCGATCTGCAAGGTGCCGATCACGCTCAGGTCGAACCACAGGCCCTTCTTGCCGACGCGCCAGACCACCAGCGTGCACAGCGGTCCCAGGGCCAGGTCGATGCCGATCAGCAGCATGATCAGCTTGTCCGCGCCCGCCGCCGCCGTGTAGGGCTGCGGGTACCAGAGGCCGAAGATCAGCAGGCCGGCGATTACCGCCAGGCCGAGCGAGCCGAGCACGTGGATGCCGGCCGCCTGCCAGCGGCTCAGGGGCGTGTGCGCGGAGATCACGGGCGAGTCCTCCGATGGCCTTCACCTGGCGCGCACTGTACGGGCAGCGTGGGCGATTTCAAGGCCGCTGTGTCTCGGCGTCGCGACTGGTCAGGAAAAGTGTCGGGACCAGTCCCGACCCACAGGGAGCCGGTCAGCGGCAGCCCGTTTCACACCCCCGATTTTGCGGCTCCTGTGGGTCCGGATTCATCCGGACGCTTTAGCTCACCACCTGCGGGAATCCCGGTGTCCTCACCAACAGACCTCAGCTACCCGGACACAGCACCCCCGCCGGCCCCGCAGCCTCGCCCAACCCCGGAATCCGCGCCGAGACCCGCTCCGGGCTGCCGTCGATGCGCCAGTCGTAGAGCACGCTGAAAGCCAGCACCCGCGGGATGTACTCGCGGGTTTCCTTGTACGGCACGGTCTCGATCCAGAGGTCCCACGGCGGCAGCGGCTCGGCCAGCCAGCGGCGGACGGCACCGAGGCCAGCGTTGTAGGCACCGGTGGCGAGGATCACGTTGCCCTCGAGTTCCTTGACGCGCCGGCCGAGGTAGGTGGTGCCGAGGCGGATGTTGTGCGCGGGATCATGGAGCGGCTCGGCGCGCAGGCCGAGCGAGCGCGCGACGTTGGCGGCGGTCTGCGGCATCAGTTGCATCAGGCCGCGGG
>JANJUH010000144.1 GCA_024710675.1 Lysobacterales bacterium | reverse complement strand
ATCTCACCGACAAAAGAATTTTTTTCCGATCCGACTTGGGCCGTCCAATCATCTTTTTCAATGGCGCCATTTCAGACAACTGCTTTGCGGACAGCGGCAATGCGTCTGGATCGCTCTTTGCCCGAGCAGTGATGATCTTGTCCTCAGCCACACTTGGCATCACGACCGAAACCTTACTGGAAGCTTTTGACATAGTGCTTCACCTCACGACGAGTAGCGGGACGCAGGCTGATGATTCGGTAGAAGTCTCCGTGGTCCACAAATGCGACGAAGTACAGGACCCTCGTGTCAGGCGCCAAGGCGATCATCCGTAACTCGTTGTATTCAAAGCGATCATCCCGCCACGCGAGCGCATGTTCCCAAGACAGCCCCGACGCCAGCGCAAGCGACACGCCGTGCTTCTCGACGTTCAGCTTGTCCTTCACTGGATCGAACTCGATGCGCATGGATTACAGTAGCTACCACAACAACACGAGTCAACCAGGCCCACCAGTTAGCCGAAGGGACCTAACTCCCGCGCTCATCGGCCTTCCGCGGTCTCCGGGTAGGACTTTTCCTACTCTTCGTCGCGACATTTCCCGACTGTCGGGCAGGCTGCCGCAGCCTAATGTAGCGGCAGGCCAACTGACACTTGGAACCACAATGCAACGCTACGTCAACGATCGGTTGTCGGCAAGTGATGGCGTGACCGAGCAACTCGCAGATAGTCCCCGCTTGCTGGATCGCGTCCGTGCGCGCGTGCGGCGCCTGGGCATGGCGCGAAGGACTGAGGAAGCCTATGTCGGCTGGATCCGGCGCTTCATTCTGGCCAACAACAAGCGCCCTCCCTGGCACATGGGTGCGCCTGAGGTAGAGGCGTTTCTCAGTCGACTGGCCACCAAAGACAAGGTTGCCGCGTCCACCCAGAACCAGGCCCTATCGGCACTGCTGTTTTTGTATCGGGAGGTCCTGAACATCCAGCTGCCGTGGATGGAACACATCCGCCGCGCCAAGGTGCCGGAGCGACTGCCGGTCGTGCTGTCTCGCGTGGAGGTGGCTTCGCTGCTGGGGGAGTTGAGCGGCGACGTTGGCTTGCAGGCGCGTTTGCTCTACGGATGCGGCATGCGCTTGATGGAGTGTCTGCGACTTCGCATCCAGGACCTGCGTTTCGAGCGTCACGAGATTGTGGTGCGGCGGGGCAAGGGCAACAAGGATCGGATCACCTTGCTGCCGCCGGAACTGGTGCCTTCGCTGCGGGAACAGGTCGAGGAGGCCAGGCGGATCCACAAGGCGGATTGCCGTGCCGGCTTTGGTCGGGCCTGGCTGCCTCATGCGCTGGCCCGCAAGTACCCGAATGCTGACCGGGATTTCGCCTGGCAGTACGTCTTTCCCGCTGGGCAACGGTCAACCGATCCCGCCTCCGGCGTGACCATGCGCCATCACGCCGACGAGCGGGCGTTGCAGCGAGCGGTTAGGAAGGCTGCGGCAAACGCCGGGATCGATCGTCCGGTGAGTTGCCACACGCTGCGGCATTGTTTCGCGACGCACCTGCTGGAGGATGGCTACGACATTCGCACGGTCCAGGAACTGCTCGGCCATAGCGATGTGGCGACGACGCAGATCTACACCCATGTGCTGAATCGCGGGCCGCGCGGTGTGCGGAGTCCGTTGGCGGTGGTGGAGCGAAACGATGGCGAGCGCAAGAGACGGTAGGGCTTGAATGATCTGCGGGGCAACGCGCACACCGTCAAGCATAGACCGGGCTCCGCGTCACGCACGCCGGGCTGGCAGAAAGCGGCGTGCGCGCTGTTGGATGCGCCCCTCATCCGGGTCCTGCGGACCCACCTTCGACCCTCCAGTCGGAGCTCCGACTGGCGTTCGGAGGAACGCGGGCCAGTGGCCCGCAAACGTTCCTCCTCACCCCCGCTGGCGGGGAGAAGGAATCGCTGTGCTGGTCTTGAATCGTGTTCCGGATCAGCCGGTGGCAATGACTTCCGCAAGCAACGCCGTTGCGTAGGCACCGGCGGGAAGACTGAAGGTCAACAGCAGGTCCTCGCCGTCGAATGACCACGCCAGCTCTCGCGCCATGGCGCGCAGCCCGCGGCGGTCGTGTTCGGCGCCGACGGTGGTCAGACCTTCCGCGAAGCCCTCGAAGCGATCGGCGATCTGCTCTTCGAGCGCCCTCACCTGCCCGGCGCTGGCCGGTGCGCCCACGCCCCAGAGCGGACCGGTGGGATGGATTTCTCCGCGCCCGCAGCGCTCGGCAATCACCGCGTCCGGCTCGATCGGCCCGAAGAAGGCGCTGCGGCCGTCGAGCTGCATCAAGTCGCCTTCGCGCGGGCGGTTCCAGCTGGCGTCGCCGACGCGGGCGTCGAGCACGGCGTTGAAGATCGCGCTGCGGGCGGCCGAGATCGCGAATCCGCGTTCGCTGCGTTCGAGGCGCGCGCCGGCGAACAGCCGTCGCGCCATCTCGAGGTTGCCGTCGTCGTGGCCGAATCGCTGCTCGCCGAAGCGATTGGGGAAACCCTCGCGGGCGATGGCTTCGAGCTGCTGCGCGGCCTTGTCGCGGTCGCCCGCCACATCACGCACGCGCAGCTCGAAGCGATTCCCCGTCAGCGCGCCGCGCTTGAGCTTGCGCGAGTGACGGGCGCGGCTGACCAGGCGCACGCCGTTGATGTTGAGCGTGTCCCAGTCGGCCGTGCGGCCGGGCAGCTGCACGCTGAAGTGCTGGCGGGTGACGCCGTGGCGGTCTTTCAGGCCCGCATAGCCGATCGCGACGGGCGCCACGCCGGCGTGGCGAGCGAGCTGGCGGGCCAGCCATTCGGTGTTGACGCCGCGTTTTTCGATCAGCAGCAAATCGTGCTCGCCCTGCCCGTCGGCCTCGAAACCGAGGGTCTCGACGACGACGAAGTCCTCGGGCTCGACCTTGATCCGGCCGGTGAGTCCGGGGCCGCCATGCGCGTAGGTGCTCACGCCGGCACCAGCATCACCACGGCCTGCGCGGCGATGCCTTCCTCGCGACCGGTGAAGCCCAGGCGCTCACTGGTGGTGGCCTTGACGCTGACCGCATCGATGGCGCATTCGAGGTCGGCGGCGATGCGTTCGCGCATCTGGGCCACGTGCGGCGAGAGCTTCGGGCGTTCGCAGACGACGACGAGGTCGAGGTTGCCGACGACGTATCCGCGTTCGCCGACGAGCTGTCGGCAGTGGCGCAGCAGGGCGCGACTGTCGGCGCCACGCCAGCGCTCGTCGGACGGCGGGAAGTGGCGACCGATGTCGCCGAGCGCGAGCGCGCCGAGCAGCGCGTCGCAGGCCGCGTGCAGGGCGACGTCGCCGTCGGAATGGGCGACGATGCCGTGGCTGTGGGCGATGCGCACGCCGCCCAGCATCACGTGGTCGCCCGGCCCGAAGGCGTGGACGTCATAGCCGGTTCCGACGCGCGGCCAGGGCATCAGCGGGTCTCCTTGCGGGTCAGCAGGAAGGTCGCGAGCGCGAGGTCGGCGGCGGTCGTCACCTTCAGATTGTCGGCAGCGCCTTCGACCAGCCGCGGCGCGTGGCCGATCGCCTCCATCGCCTGGGCTTCGTCGGTCGGCGGCGCGGCGCCACGCGGCCAGGCGGCGAGCGCGGTTTCGAGCTGGCCGCGGCGGAACATCTGCGGCGTCAGCGCGCGCCACAGGCCGGCGCGGGGGACGGTGGCCTCGACGTGCACGCCATCGTCCGCGGCGCGCTTGAGCGTGTCGCCGACCGGCGCCGCCAGCAGTCCGCCGCAACCGACGGCGCCCGCGTCGAGCAGGCGCT
>JANJUH010000142.1 GCA_024710675.1 Lysobacterales bacterium | reverse complement strand
GCACGATCACTGCGGTGGACATTGACCCGGCGCAGATCCAGCGGCGCATCGACGGCAGTTGCGCGTCCGGCCAGTACTTGCGCGCGGTCAACGCCGACGGCTCGGTGCAGTGCGCGGCAGACGTCGACTCCGGCGGCACCGTCACCAGCATCGCCACCGGCGCCGGGCTGAGCGGTGGCCCCATCACCAACAGCGGCACGATCAGCATCGCTGCGGGCGGCGTGGGTGCGGCGCAGATCGATGCGACGCAAGTGCAGCGGCGCATTGGCGCGGGCTGTCCCCAGGGGCAGTACCTGAGCGCGGTGAACGAGGACGGGAGCACCGCTTGCAGCGTCGATGCCATCGGCCCGCCGGGCTGGGGACTTGCGGGCAATGCGGGCACCGATCCGTTGACGCAATTCATCGGCACCACCGATGCGCAGCCCCTGGTGCTGCGCACGCGCAACGCATCCAGCCTGCGCCTAGAGCCCAGTTTCATACTCTTCACGGGCCTGCCGATCACCAGCAATACGATTGCCGGCTCCAGTGCAAACGGGGTGACCGGTGGCATACGCGGTGGGGCCATCGGCGGGGGCGGTGCACCGTTGGGCGACAGCGACCCAAGCTTCCAGTCGGAGGGGCCCAACCAGGTGACCGGTCATTACGGCACCGTCGGTGGCGGGATGGCGAACCGCGCCGGTAACCTCGTCCCCGTCGGGGGTGCCTTCGCGACCGTCGCGGGCGGTCGCAACAACACGAGCGGCGGCGATTCGAGCACGATCGGTGGTGGGGAATTCAACGAGGTCGACGCATACGGCGCGACCATCGGCGGCGGCCTTGCCAATTTCGCCCTTTCCCAGGCCAGCACGGTCGGCGGTGGCATGGACAACAGCGCCAATGCAGCGAACAGCACGATCGGCGGCGGTCGGAGGAACCTCGCGAACGGACAGGAGAGCACCGTGGGGGGCGGCGCTTCCAACGAGGCCAGAGATGTTCAGAGTACGGTGGGCGGAGGATTCGGCAATCTTGCCATCGGTCTGGGCAGTGTGGTCAGCGGCGGTACCACCAACGCAGCCATTGGAGACGCGAGCGCAGTCGCTGGAGGCGTTGGCAATTTCGCCATAGGCGCACTCAGCAGCATCGTTGGCGGCGACCGGAACGAAGCCATTGGCGTGTACAGCACAGTCTCAGGCGGCTTCCGGAACTGTGCGGGTGGCCTGCGTTCATGGGCTGGGGGCTACCGCGCCAAGGTTCGACCGGCGGTTGACCCGGGAATAGGGGGTCCATGCGGCAACCTCACCTACCCTGGCGGTTTTGGTGATGAAGGCAGCTTCGTCTGGGCAGACGGCCAGGAGGAAGACTTCACTTCCACCGGCTCCAACCAGTTCCTGATCCGCGCATTCGGCGGGATGGTGGTCACCGCGCAAAGCGGGATACGCGCGCCGGTGGGCAACATGCTGCGCGTTGTCGGTACCGTGCGCGTGGATGCACTCGGCGCGTCAGGCAGCCAGGCGGTGTGCCGCAACGCGAACAACCAACTGGCCACCTGCTCCTCCAGCGCGCGCTACAAACGGGACATCGTGCCGCTGGAGTTGGGCCTGGACGCGGCGCTGCGCCTCAATCCGGTCGGCTACCACTGGATCGACAGCGGCGAGGCCGATGTCGGCTTCGTCGCCGAGGAGATCGCCTCCATCGACGAGCGGCTGGTTTCCTTCGATGACCAGGGGCAGGTGGAAGGAGTGAAGTACGACCGCCTCAGCGCCCTGCTGGCCCTCGCAGTGCAGGAACTGGCGGCGCGCGACAGCCTGCAGGCCGAGGCGATGGCTCGGGTCGATCGAGAGAATGGGCTGCTGCGGCAGCAGGTCGAGCACTTGCATCAGCGCCTCGAGGGACTGGAGGCGAGATTCGATGCCCAGGCTGCGCAGAGGCACTGAGATGGCCGCGAACAGGAGGGGCTGGAGGGGCGCGGTTCTGGTCTGCGCATTGCTGCTCGCGCACCCTTGGCCACCCGCCTTGGCCCAAGCCACCAGCACCAGTTACGAGATCCCACGTCAAACGATCGATGGCGGCGCGGCGCGCGCTGCCAGCGCTTCCTACAGCGTGGACGCAACGCTGGGGCAAGCGGATGCGCAGCAGCCGATGTCCAGCAGCAATTTCCAGGTGCGTGGCGGTTTTCATCGCCCGGCGCAACCGCTCGGCCCGCTTCCCGATGATGTGTTCGCGGATGGCTTCGAAGGGCCCTAGCTGCACTGCGGGGAGCCGACGCCCGCAGACTTTTCTGCCCTCGGCTGCCGACGGATTCCGCTTCGAGTTCTCCCCATGGAGAAGCAGCGAAGGGAATCCCCTGAGCGGCCCCGGCAAGCCCGAGCCGCCTCCTCTCACCCCCAGGGAAACCCGAACACCCGCTCGATCATCCAGTAAGCGCCGGTGATCCCGGCGCCATAGCCCACGGCACGTCCGGCGGCTTCGGCCCAGGCCACCCGCGCCAGCAGCGACAGCAGTGCCAGGAACCCGGCAATGATCGCGAGCTGTCCGAGTTCGACGCCGACATTGAAGGCCAGCAGTGCCGGCCAGCGTTCGGCCGGGGCGATGTCGAGCGCGGATAGCGCACTGGCGAAACCCAGGCCATGGACGAGGCCGAAGATCACGACGACCGCGGTGGTGCGCATGAGCGCGGGTGGCGCAGCTGGCCGCGCCAGCAGGCCCTCGCGCGCCAGCAGGATGATCGACAGCGCGATCAGCACTTCGACCGGCGGGATCGGCAGGCGCAGCACCTCGAAGTAGGCCAGTCCCAGCGACAGCGAGTGGCCGAGGGTGAAGGCGGTCACGAGGGCTATCAGCGGCAGGCCGCGGACCAGCAGGCACAGGCACAGCACGAAGGCGAGGTGATCCCAGCCGAGTGCGATGTGCAGCACGCCCTGCCACAGCATCGCCGGGGCGATGACGGTCCAGGGGCGCGGCAGGGCAGGGTCGGCATTGAGCGGGATCGCCAGGCCGGTGGTGGTGGCCTGCACGGTCCTTGATTCGATCTCGCCGTCGAAGCGGACGCGGGCCGCGTCCACGCGCCAGGGCGCGTGGATCGTCGCGCCGGGCTGCGGCGGGCGCTCGCAGCGCGCGCTCGCGGCGATGCGCTGGTGCTCGCCAGTGAGGTATCGCCGCAAAGTGGTCTGGCGGCACCCATCCGGCCACGCAATCGCCCCATCGGCCGCGATATCCGCGGGCAGTTGCGCCAGCAATACATAGCTGTGCGCCTCCTCGCCCGCCTGCACCCGCAGGTCGGCGGTGCGAAAGGTATCGGCGGTGGCAGGCGAGGCTGCGATCGCCCATCCGCAGGCCAGTGCTCGAAACCAGCCCGCGTGTTCAGCGCTCAACGCGCACCTCGTGGCGCTCGCGCAGACGCTCGATGTGGCGTGCGACGGCCTCGTCAATATGCGCAGCCAGCCAGTCGCGGGCGACCTGGGCACTGACCTCGGCATAGGGCAGCAGGCGCGCCTCGTGGCGTTCGCTCACCCGCACGATGTGCCAGCCGCGCGGCGATTCGAAGGGGCCGGTCCATTCGCCGAGCGGCGCCGCCCACAGGGATTCGACGAAGTCCGCGCCGAACATGCCGCGCAACATGCTGCGTCCGTAGCGCGGGAAGCTGCGGCCCTGCCAGTAGCTCTCGCCGGCGACTTCCCCGCCCTTGCGCAGCTCGGCCAGCAGCGCCGCGCTG
>JANJUH010000127.1 GCA_024710675.1 Lysobacterales bacterium | reverse complement strand
TTCTTCCGGTCGCCCGAGCGCGACCAGGCCGGCGCCGAGCTGGCTGGCCGCATTCAGCGTGCTGCGATGGCCGGGGCCGTAGGCGGCGCGCCGCTTTTCCCAGACCAGCCGGTACAGGGGCTCGGCCTCGTCCAGTCGACCCTGGCGGTGCAGCGCCTGGCCCAGCGCCTTGACGGTGTACCGGGTCTGCGGATGGTCGGCGCCGAGGCGCGCGGTCTCGCTGGCCATGACCTCGCGCAGCAGCGCTTCGGCGGCCGGGAAATCGCCGAGAAAGAGCTTGGTGTAGGCCAGATTGTAACGGGCGCCGTCGTAGTCGCCGGGTGCCTCGCGGGCGAGCGCTTCGCCGGCACGGGCCAGAGTCTGTTCGAGCTGCCTGAGCGCAGGCTCGGCCTCGCCCTTGGCCTGCATCACCTGCGCCTGGGCCAGGCGCACGCGCTCGGCCGCCAGGCTGTATTCGCCACCGGCCTCGCGGTGAAGCCGGAGCACGGCATCGAAGGCTGCTAGCGCGCCCTCGACGTCACCCTTCTTGCCCAGTTCCTCGGCGCGCAGGCGTTCGAGTTCCAGGGCTTCCGCGCTATCTGCGCCGAAGCCGGTGGCCAGCAGCGTGGCGGCGCGATCGTAAAGGGCCTCGGCGCGGCCACTGTCGCCGAGGCCACTCCAGGTGCGTCCCAGCAACAGGGCCACCTGGCCGGCGGCGCGCGGGCTGGCGATTGAAGCCAGCGCGCGTTCGGCGCCCGCGAGCACATCGCCCAGCGGCAAGGCGCTGCTGCCGCCGGCCTCGGGATCGGCGCTGGTCAGCATCTGCTCGACGAAATCGTTGACAGCACCCACCTCGGCCGCGCGCGCCTCGGCCTCGGCCAATGCGGCGCGCGCCTGCTCGGCGGCGCCCAGGCTGACCACGGTGGCGCCCACGAGAGCCAGCAGCACCAGTGCCGCCGCGGCCACCGCCACGCGATGCCGGCGCACGAATTTCGCCATCAGGTAACCGGCACTCGGCGGACGCGCGAGGATCGGGCGGTGGTCGAGGAAACGCTCCAGGTCCTCGGCCAGCGCGGCCGCGCTCTGGTAGCGCTGCGCCGGCTCGCTGGCGAGCGCCTTCATCACCACCGTCTCGATCTCGCCGCGGTACTCCGGACGTAGCGCCGACAGCGGCCGCGGCGCGGCCTTTTCGCGGGTGCGGATGGCCTCGATCAGCGAGGACTCGCGGATCGCATAGGGCAACTCGCCCGACAGCAGTTCGTAGAGGATCACGCCGAGCGCATAGACATCGCTGCGCAGGTCCACCGCCAGCGGATCGCCCGAGAGCTGCTCCGGACTCATGTACCAGACCGTGCCGACGACCTCGCCGGCATGGGTCAGCCGGGTCGCTCCCGGGCCCTCCTCGGACACCGCGCGGGCGATGCCGAAATCGAGGATCTTCGGCTGGCCGCCGGCATCGACCAGGATGTTGGCCGGCTTGAGGTCGCGATGGATCACGCCGCGGGTGTGGGCGTGCTGCACGGCGCCGGCGATCGCGATCAGCACGCGCAGGCGCCGGCCGAGGTCCCAGCCGCCCAGCTCGGCAGCCTCGAGCAGGGGCCGGCCAGCGACGTACTCCATCGCGAGAAAGGGCAGCTCGCCCTCGGCGGTGTCGGCGCTGCCGGCTTCGAGGATGCGGGCGATGCCGGGATGCTCCAGCGCCGCCAGGAAGCGTGCCTCGTGGGTGAAGCGCTCGCGCATCCGGGGTGTCAGCAACTCCGGGCGGATGGTTTTCAGCGCGACCCGCCGCTCGGGGTTCTGTTGCAATGCCAGCCAGACCGCACCCATGCCGCCGCTGCCGATGCGTTCCAGGATCCGGTACGGACCGATGCGGGCGAGTGTCGCAGCGCCCACCGCCGCGGCGCCCGCTGCCGGCGCGAGGGTGTCGCCATCGCCGGCGCTGGGCGGCGCCATTGTCTCGGCACTGGCGGACGCGGCCAGCCGGGCGCGGACCGCTGCCGCGACGGCCGGTTCCAGTGCCGCCAGTGCGCGCTCGCGCTCGTCGGCGGCGAGTGCGGCCAGGCGTTCGGCAAGGACTGCGATGCGATCGTCGGTCATGGGTGGCCAGGACAGGTGGGTGAGTGCCCGATGATGCCTCTTGCCCGGCAGCTTGCCGTGTCGACGAAGGCCAACGATGGCCCGCCTGCGCCGCGGGCTCGCCCCGGGGTCGGTTCTCGCCGGCCCGCTCAGTCCGCCCCCTGGCGTTCGAGTGCACCGATGTCGACCTGGGCACGGCCGTCGCCGTTGCCATCGACACGGCGCAGCGCGCCGGCCAGGTCGCGCTTGTGCACAACCGCCTCGTCGAGTCCCGCGTCGACTGCGGGCGATCCGGCCGCCAGCCGCCAGCCGCCTGCCTCGAAGCCTGGATCGCCGCTGCGGTTGCGGCCATCGTCCACGGCCGGCGGACAAGCCTGGTGCAGGGCCCATGGACCTGCGTCGATCAGGTTGTGGCGCACTGCGACAGCGCCCTGGCCGCTGCACGCCAGCGCACTGGCGCCGGGGCTGGCCGCGAGGATGTTGTTGACCAGATCGACCGGCTCCGTGCCCGCCTCCACATGCACCGCGGAGCCGGCGTCGGCCAGGTTGGCAGCCACGGTGTTGCCGGCCAGCGTCAACGCCGAAGCTGCACCGAAGCGGAGCACCGCGATGCCGCCACCGATGCCGGGCAGCGACAGCCGGTTGCCGACCACCAGGTTGTGTTCGATGCGGCCGCCGCTGGTACCGAGCACGGCGATGCCACCGCCCGCGAGCCCGGCCACGTTCGCCTCGATGGTGTTGCCCCGCACGAGCGCCTGGCTGTCGATCAGGCGGATGCCGCCACCGCTGCCGCCGAGCACCTGATTGCTCCGGATGCGGTTGGCCTCGATCAGCGGGGCACCGGCGTACACGCCGATGCCGCCACCGCCGGTATCGCTGCCCGCCTCGGGCGCGCTGCGATTGAACTCGATGCGGTTGCCGGTAACGCGCGCCCGGCTCGCCAGCAGGGAGATGCCGTGGCCGTGGCGGCCGCCGTGATTTCCGACGACGATGTTGCCCTCGATGGTCGGCGAGGCGTGGTCGGCGTGGATGCCGCCGGCGTCGCGCAGATGCCGTCCGCGCAGGATCGTGAAGCCGCGCAGCACCGAGGCCGGGCCTTCGTCGCGATCGAAGCGCACGACCGTGCCGGCAAGGCCGCCGTCGATCAATGTGCGGTGGGGGCCTTCGAGGCTCTCGACGACGATGGCGCGGCCCTGGAAGCTGATGCGCTCGAGGTAGCGTCCCGGCCGCACGCGCACGACGTCGCCATCGCTGGCGTGGTCGATCGCCGCCTGGATCGTGGCAGCGTGGTCCGGGACCAGCCACAGGCGCTCGGCGCTGGCCGGCATGGCGATGGACGTGAGAAAGACGGCGGGAAACAGCATCGGGCGACGCATGGCAGGACTCCGTGGACTGGAGTGGTCAGCATCGCGAGGACCCCCGGGGGCGCGCGTCCTGCGAATGCCGCGCTGTGGGGTAGGGGAATTCCTACCCTCGTCGGATTGCGGCCTCCACGGGCGAGGCTCGATGATCTTGCGATGACCTGCCGCCCACATCGCTACGAATATCGGGACTCGGGCCCCGGGACCCGGGACCCGGGTGACGCGGGTACCGCGCCGAAAGGACATGCGGCTGGGCGATCCGGACCGGGGAAAGGGGAAAGGGGGCAGGGGACAAGATGTGCGTCTTGGTTGGTGCGTGGCCCGAGCGTGCCCCCCTGCCCCCTGCCCCGCCTCCCCGCAGACGGGTGCAATGAAGCCTTCGAGCCCTGCCGAGGACTCGCGTCCCGACCGTACGCCACTCGCCGTCGGGCCCCATGAGCGAAGCCCTGCTGCTGGTGCTGGTGATGCTCGGCCTCGGCAAGGCCTTCGCGCTGGCGCGCCTGCTGCCCGACAACGCCGCCGAGGTGCTGAACCGGCTGGTGATCTGGCTGCTGCTGCCGGCACTGGTGCTGAAAGCGGTCTCCGGCGTGCGCGTGGACACCAGCCTGCTCGTCCTGATCGTGACGCCATGGTTGCTGGCCATCGTGGTGGTGGCCGCCGTGCTGGGCGCGGCGCGGTTGTCCGGCTGGCCGCGGCCGGTCGTCGGCTGCCTGCTGGTGTGTTGCGCGCTCGGCAACACCGCCTTCCTCGGTTACCCGATGATCGAGGCGACCCTCGGCGCCAGCGCCTTGCGGCATGCGGTGATCTACGACCAGCTCGGTTCCTTCCTGCTGCTGTCGAGCTTCGGTGTCGTCGTCATCGCGCTGATGGCGGGCGGCGAGCGTCCGACAGTCGCCGGCGTGGCGCGCAAGGTGCTGACCTTCCCCTCGTTCCTGGCGCTGGTCCTGGGTCTGCTGCCGATCGCCCATCCGCCCGAGCTGACGATGTTGATCGAGCGCCTGGCGGCGATGCTGGTCCCGGTGGCGATGTTCGCGGTCGGCCTGCAACTGCAGATCGTGCCGCCGCGTGCTTACGCGATCCCGGCCTTGTTCGGCCTCGCACTCAAGATGCTCGTCCTGCCGGCAGCTGCTTTCCTGATCGGGCGCCTGGCCGGCGCCAGCGGTGAGGTGCTCACCGTCAACGTGCTGCAATCGGCGATGCCTTCGATGATCACCGCCGGAGTGCTGGCCGCCAACGCGCGCCTGGCGCCGGAGCTGGCCAGCGCGCTGGTGGGCTACGGCATCCTGATCGCGCTGTTCTGGCTGCCATTGCTGGCCGGATGGCTCGGATGAACCGTGCGACGACGCTGTCACCAAATGGTGCACTCCGGCACATGCCGGGTTCACCGGGCGCGTGCGATGGTGTCGGCCCCGGGCTGGATCTCAGTCCGTGAGACAGGCTGATCGAAGAGTGGGCTCCACACCGACCACCGGAGTGTCGCCATGACCGCCATGAAGCTGATCCGCGAGCGTCTGGGCTTCCTGCCCCCGCACCTGCATCGCCTGCTGCCCGTGTGGGCGGTCGTCGGCGCGCTGTCCTGGCTGGCGCCGGACGTCCTGGTCGATTGGCTCGGCGTGTTCGCGCAACCCTGGTTCTGGTGGCTGCTGATGCCGGCGGTGCTGCTCTTTGCCGCCCGCGTGGCGCCGGCGCCTGAGCGCCCGGTGAGCCAGCGGCCACGGAGTGCGGCGGCGACGCGCCGCCGTCGGCCCCGCCCGCCCGAAGTGCTCGCCCGCGCCGCCTGATCTCGCCGCCGCGCGCCGCGGCGTGTAGCGTGGCCCGCCTGCACTCATCGGGAAGGCGGACATGAAGACAAGGAAGCGATCCTGGCCGTCGTGGCTGCTGCTGGCGGTGTTCCTGGGCAGTGGCTGCAGTCCGCAGGACTCGCCGCAGGAGACGGCCGACACGATCCCGCCAGGCGACGATCCCGCCATGAGTGCGGACGCCGAATCGGCAAATGCCGTCACCGGACTGGCCCGCTATGCCGCCGACTGCTTCGCCGAGCAGCGCCAGCGCAATCCCGCAGGAAGGTTGCTGATGCTCAGCGCCAATGTCGCGGACATCTGCTCGGCAGTGGCGGAGATCGGAGAGGATCGCGGCCGATGGCATTTCGACTGGCGGCGTTCGGAGCAGGGGTGGGTGCACGAAGGCGAGGTGGCCTGGCCCGCGGACTGGCCGGCTGCCGAAGCAGCGGGCATCACGGCGGCCGAACTTCCGATCGAGCGCATCGCCGGACGACTGGCCGCCGCGCACGCGAAGTTTGCCGAGGAGGCCCACGAGAACTGGTTGTACGAAGTGCTCTGGATACCGGCACCCTTCGAGCGGGCCCTGGTCTACGTGACGCTGGCCGACCGCTCCGAGGGCGCCGGAACCTACGACAGCTCGGTCGTCATCTTCGACGGCGAGCGTGAACTCGAAGGCGAGGAATACGGTTGGGCCCAGCAGCGTTATGCACTGACCCGCTTCGAGTTGCGCGAGGACCACAACTACAAGGGCGCGATTTTCGAGTCGCGCGCCTTGATGGAGAGTGCCGGAATGCTCGAAGCCGACGCCGGTGCCCTCGAACTCTCGCCACTGGAGCGACGCCTGGAGCAATGCCTGCCGGCCGTGCGTGGCGTCAACCGGGGTAGCCGGGTGCTGCGGATCTCCGCCGATGCCGCCACGTGCCGCGTCGTGCTGGCCAGTGCCAGCGATCGTGAGGACTTCTACCTGCTGGTCCTGGAAGCCGATGGCTACCAGGAGTTGCCCAGCCTGCGGGTGGATCCCGGGCTCCTCGCCGCCAACCTGCTGATCGATCGCGGGCGTTTGAGCAGTGCGCAGGCGCGGCAGGTGCTGGCGGCAGCAGCCGCAACGCTGGGGCGTCCGGCAGAGCGCCTGGCGATCGCCAGCATCGACGGCGAGACGGTCTGGCAGGCCAGCGTGGGCAGCGGCCCCGAGGTGAAGGTGGCATGGCTGGACGACTCCGGCCAGCCACGGCCGGCCCCGGATCGCTATCCGCTCAGCTCCTTCGAGGTCGATGCGGGCTTCCCACCCTCGCCGCCGGTCCTCAACCCGGTCGTCGAAGCCCCGTGAAGCGCGTCGCCGCGCGCTTTCCGGGCTTCACATGAATACGTTTACAAGCCCCGTTAATGGTTTGTTCACTCCGATAGCATGACCGCGCCGTCGTGCACCCTGCGGGGTACACGGTGTCGCTCACCCCTCCGTTCGAAGAGTGGAAGCGGCGCACGGCCACAGACACTCATGAGCATCCATTCGTGGAGGGGGAGATGAAATTGAAGCGCAACATGCTGTTCCTGGCGCTCGCGTCGGCGTCGATGATGATGTCCGGCCAGGTCCTGGCGCAGGACACGCCGGCAAGCGAGGCGTCGGCGCAGGACGAGACCGCGGCCCAACGTGAAGCCCGTCGCAAGGCCGAGGCCGAGCAGAAGGCCAAGGAGATGGATGTCGTCGAGGTCACCGGCTTCCGCCGCGCCGTCGAGACCGCGACCGCCATCAAGCGCGATTCCAGCTCGATCGTCGAGGTCATCAGCTCGGTCGACATCGGCAAGCTGCCCGACACCTCGATCGCCGAGTCGATCTCGCGCCTGCCGGGCCTCGCTGCCCAGCGTGTCGCCGGTCGCGCCACGACGATCAGCATCCGCGGCCTCGCGGGCGACTTCTCGACGACCACGCTGAACGGTCGCGAGCAGGTCTCCTCGGGCGACAACCGCGGCGTCGAATTCGACCAGTATCCCTCCGAGCTCCTGAGTGGCGTGCTCGTCTACAAGACCCCGGACGCCAGCATGGTGGCACAGGGTATTTCCGGCACCGTCGATCTGCAGACCGTGCGCCCGCTGTCCTTCGGCGAGCGCGTGATCGCCGTCAACGGCCGCTTCGAGAAGAACTCGGTGGGTGAGGTCAACCCGGGCTACGACGACACCGGCTACCGCTTCAGCGCCTCCTACATCGACCAGTTCGCCGACGACACCATCGGCGTGGCGATCGGCTTTGCCCGCCTCGATTCGCCCGGCCAGGCCGAGCGCTGGAACGCCTGGGGCTATTCGACCGGCAGCTTCGCCGGCCAGGACAACGTGCTGGTGCTCGGTGGTTCCGAGTCCTGGGCGACCTCCACCTCCAACGTCCGCGACGGCCTGATGGCCGTGGTCGAGTGGGAGCCCAGCGACAACTACCGCGGCAACCTCGACCTCTACTACTCGCAGTTCGAGCGCGTCGAGACCACCCGCGGCCTGCAGTTCGGCCTAGGATTCTCCGGTGCCTCGATCACCAACCCGACGGTAGCCAACGGCTTGCTGGTCGGCGGCAGTGCGGCCGGCGTCTACGGCCCGGTGTTGCGCAACGACGAGAACAAGCGCGAGGATGACATCTTCGCGATCGGCACCAAGCACGAGCTCGAGTTCGGGGACTTCTGGACCGCCAAGCTCGACCTCAGTCTGTCGAAGGGCGAGCGCAGCGAGTCGATCCTCGAGACCTATGCCGGCATCCCGGCCCAGGCGAACGTGGACTTCCGCATCAATCCCTCGACCGGCCTGCCCTCCTTCGACTTCAACCGCAACTACGCCGACCCGTCGGTGGTTCGCCTGGGTGACCCGGGCGGCTGGGGCCAGGACGGCTACATCAAGTACCCCGAGTTCGAGGACGAGCTGAAGAGCGCGCGCTTCGACCTCAACCGCGCCCTCGAGAACGACCTGCTCTCCAGCGTCGACTTCGGCGTGAACTGGACCCGTCGCGAGAAGAGCCGCGCGGTGGCCGAGGCCTTCCTCGACCTGCTCAACGGCCGCGCGCCGATCGCGGTGCCGTCGAACCTCCTGCAGGGTCCCGGCAACCTGTCGCTGACCGGCATCCCCGGCGTCATCGGCTACAACGTCCCGGGCGCCTTCCGCAGCGTTTACGCGCCGCGCACCAACATCAACCAGGACATCCTCAACAAGGACTGGGAAGTCGAGGAAGACGTCAGCACCTGGTACGCCAAGGCCAACATCGACACCTACATCGGTGAGGTCGGCCTGCGCGGCAACATCGGCGTGCAGTACCAGCGTGCCGACCAGAGCTCGCAGGGCTTCGCGGTGCCGGGTGGCAACGCCTCGGCGGCGCAGCCCTTCGAGGCCGGTGCCGAATACGGCGATTTGCTGCCCAGCCTGAACCTCGTGTTCTCCTTCGGCGACGACCATTCGCTGCGCCTCGGTGCCGCCAAGCAGCTCGCCCGTCCGCGCATGGACCAGCTCCGCGCCAACAACGGCTTCGGCATCGATCGCACGCGCAACGAGTACTCCGGTGGCGGCGGCAATCCCGAGCTGGAGCCGTGGCGCGCGAAGAGCTATGACGTGTCCTACGAGTACTACCTGCTCGACGGCAAGGGCTACCTGAGCGCCGCGGTCTTCCACAAGGACCTGATCAACTACATCTACGACCAGACCGTCGACTTCGACTTCTCGGTCTTCGACCTGAGCGGCCTGCCGGCGCCGGCCCCGCCGACCACGATCGGTCGCTTCACGCGTCCGACCAATGGCGACGGCGGCACCATCAACGGCTACGAGTTCGCGATGAGCGTCCCCTTCGAGATCCTGCACGACTCGCTCGAAGGCTTCGGCATGCTCGGCAGCTACTCGGACACCCGCAGCAGCGTGCGTCCGAATGGACCGGGCAGCACCCAGCCGCTGCCGGGCCTGTCGCGCTACGTGTCGAATGTGACCTTCTACTTCGAGAAGGCCGGCTTCTCGACCCGCGTCAGCCAGCGCAGCCGCTCGTCCTTCATCGGCGAGATCCAGGGCTTCGGTGCCGACCGCGAGACGCGCTTCATCAAGGGCGAGGACATCATCGACTTCCAGGCCAGCTACGATTTCGGTGGCAGCCTCGAAGGTCTGCAGGTCCTGCTCCAGGTGCTCAACGTGACCAACGAGGAGTACCAGGAGTTCTTCCGCGACCCCGGTACCCCGGATCGCCCGCGCGCCTACAACGAGTACGGCCGCACCTACCTGCTGGGTGCCAGCTACAAGTTCTGAAGCAAACCCCAGCAGCGCAGCACCCTCCATGCCCCTGCCGGCTTGTCCGGCAGGGGTTTTTTCTATGGGGAGGCCGGAAGTGGCATGTGGAAAGTGGTGAGTGGAAAGTGGTGAGTGGTGAGTGGTGAGTGGCATGAGCGTCGGCATGAATGCCGACCCACAGGCTCACCGCGCCCCGGGTGGGTCCGGATTCATCCGGACGCTCCTGGCCGAGGCCCTGCGAAAAGCGTCGGGATGAATCCCGACCCACATCCGGCACGCCGCTGCGGCAATCCTCTTCCCGAGTCCCGAGTCCCGAGTCCCGAGTCCCGAGTCCCGAGTCCCGAGTCCCGAGTCCCGAGTCCCGAGTCACGAGTCCCGAGTCCCGCCCTCCATGCCAGAATCCCTGCAAAACCGCTCGCGGGGATCACGCATGC
>JANJUH010000126.1 GCA_024710675.1 Lysobacterales bacterium | reverse complement strand
GACAGTCGCGACCTCACGATCACGGGGCGCGCGGAGTGGCGTGAGGTCGAGAATGTCCTCAACAAAGACATGATGTGGGCGCTTTGCCAGTACCTGCGGCGCTACCCGCACACCCTGATCGCCCCGCTGGCGATCACCTGGCGCGATCCGGCCAGCGGCGAGGCGCGCCTGCTGCGCGGCGAGGACATCGCAGGCTTCGACGACGCCCAGCTCGCCAACTTCGCACGCGCCGCCTTCCGCCCCGGCAGCATCAACGTGCAGGGCTACTCTGCCGATTCCGGGGGCTATCCCTACTGGCACTGCGAGCAGTACCCCAAGGACCAGGCTTGCGAGGCGCTGCACCGGGTGCTGCTGTGGACGCTCTACCTCAACCAGGACTTCGAGGAGGGCGAAACCGAGTTCCTCTACCAGCAGCGCAAGGTCAAGCCCGAGACCGGCGCACTGGTGATCGCGCCGGCCGCCTTCACCCACACCCATCGCGGCAACCGGCCCAAGGGCGGCGACAAGTACATCGCCACCTCGTGGGTGCTGTTCCGGCGGGCGGAGCAGTTGTATCCGGGGTGAGTGGTAAGTGGTAAGTGGTGAGTGGCAGAAGCGTCGGCATGAATGCCGACCCACACGCTGGTGCGGTTCTTGTGGGCCCGGATTCATCCGGACGCTCTTCGACCAAAGGCCGCCGGGAGAGCCAGGCAGGTGGCCAGTAGAACAAGCGATCAGCGCCGCCCACTGTAGCCGCTTACCACTTACCGCTACTCCCCACCCACCGCTCACCGCGCCTGTGTCAACATGCATCCCGTATCCGCAGGGAATTCCCGCATGGCCAAGAAGAGCCTTCCCGTCGCCGCCGCCGAGGAGCCGGCATCGGAGCGCATCCGCGCGCGCATCGTCGCGGCCGGGCGGCGTTTCCATGCCAACGACAACATCGCCGAATTCATCGAGCCGGGCGAACTGAACGAGTTGCTCGAGGAAGTCGCCGGACACCTCAAGGGCGCCCTGCGCGCACTGGTGATCGACACCGAGAGCGACCACAACACCCAGGACACCGCTCGCCGCGTCGCCAAGATGTACCTGAACGAGGTCTTCCGCGGCCGCTATGTGGCGGCGCCGCCGGTCACCGAGTTCCCCAATGTCGAGCAGCTCAACGAGCTGATGATCGTCGGACCCGTGACCGTGCGCAGCGCCTGCTCGCACCACCTGTGCCCGATCATGGGCAAGGTCTGGATCGGCGTGATGCCGAACGAGCACTCGAACCTGATCGGCCTGTCCAAGTACGCGCGCCTGACCGAGTGGATCATGTCGCGTCCGCAGATCCAGGAAGAGGCCGTCACCCAGCTCTCCAGCCTGCTCAACGAGATGATGCAGCCCGATGGCCTGGCCGTGGTCATGGAGGCCGACCATTTCTGCATGCACTGGCGCGGAGTGAAGGACAACGAGTCGAAGATGATCAACAGCGTGATGCGCGGCTCCTTCCTGAAGGATGCGACCCTGCGCCGCGAGTTCCTCAGCCTCATCAATCGCCACCGCACCTGAAGGCCACGCCCATGCTCGTCCGCCTGCTCTACGCCAGTCGCACCGAGGGCCAGCTCGCGCCCAAGGTGATCGACGCGATCCTCGAATCCTCCCGGCGCAACAATCCGCAGCGCGGCATCACCGGCATCCTCTGCCATGGCGGCGATGTCTTCATGCAGGTGCTGGAAGGCGGCCGCGCGCCGGTCAATGCGCTGTACAACCAGATCACCCGCGATCCGCGCCACCGCGAGGTCACGATCCTGCACTACGAGGAGGCCAGCGAGCGCCGCTTCGCCGGCTGGACCATGGGCCAGGTCAACCTCGCCAAGGTCAATCCCTCGCTGCTGCTCAAGTACTCCGAGCGGGCGACGCTGGATCCCTATACCGTCTCCGGCAAGGCCTCGATGGCGATGCTGGAGGAACTGATCGCCACGGCCTCGATCCTGGGACGAGCGGGCTGAGGGAACTCCGCTCGGCCGGTGCGATCCCAGTCCAGCCGGCCAGGCGCCTGGCGACGGAGGGAAGTCGATGAACCGGATCCGAGTCCTGCTGTTCGCTGCCGGTCTTGCCGCGGCGTCCCTGGCCTGCGCCGACCCACCGGCACTGCCCTTCGACCGCGTGGTCCATGCCACGATGCAGCACCGGGTGGTGCTGGTTGGCGAACTGCACGGCACCGCGGAGATTCCGGCCCGCTTCGGCGAGCTGGCGGCTGCCATGGCCGGCCAGGGTCCGCTGCTGGTTGCCCTGGAGATCCCGCGCGACGAGCAGTCGCGACTGGATGCCTTTCTGGATAGTGCCGGTGGCGAAGAGGACCGGCAGTCGCTGCTGTCCGGCGACTTCTGGACTCGCAGCTACCAGGACGGACGCAGCAGCGCAGCCATGCTGGCGCTGCTCGAGCGCCTGCGCCAGTTGCGCTTGAAGCACGCGCTGACGGTGCGCGCATTCGATGTCGAGTCCGGCACGGATATCGAGGCACCCGCGCGCGAGAGGGTGATGGCGGCCCGGCTGGCCGAATCGCTGGCGGAAGTCGATCCCGAGGTACGCCTGTTGGTGCTCACCGGAAACCTGCATTCGCGCGTGACCGGCAGCGCGCCGTGGGATCCCGCCCATGTGTTCATGGGCACGCTGCTGGCCGAGCACCGCCCGCTTGCGATCGAGATGCTGCCGGTCTCCGGCAGCGCCTGGACCTGCACCGGCGCGGACGTCGCGTCCTGCAAACGTCGCGTGCTGCCGAGGTCGGAGCGGCAGACGGGCCTGAGCATCGGCAGCGAGATCAACGAGCGCGGCCACCATGGGCTGTGGCTGATGTCGGCTACGGCCTCGCCACCGGCGCTGGCGGCTCGCAGCGAGGCACCGTAGCCAGATGCGGGTCCGGATTCATCCGGACGCTCATCGGCAGCCCGTCGAAAAGCGTCGGGATGAATCCCGACCCACAACCGCGGTGCGAGCTTCGTCCGGGTCCCCAAGCCTCGTCATTCCGGCGAAAGCCTGAATCCAGTGTTTTTCGCAGTCCCGTGGCCAGTACAGCCTGGATCCCTGCCTGCGCCGGGATGACGGCATCCTGTGGGAGCGCGCTTGACGCGCGACGGCGTTGGCGCGAGGCAAGGTTGATCGCGCCACAAGGGCGCTCCCACATCAAGCATGAGAGCTTGTCCCGAGTCCCGAGTCCCGAGTCCCGAGTCCCGAGTCCCGAGTCCCGAGTCCCGAGTCCCGAGTCCCGAGCAAACTAATCGATCCCCAGCTTCTTCAGCCGGTAACGCAGCGCCCTGAAGGTGATGCCGAGCTTTTTTGCCGCCGCGGTCTTGTTGTAGCGGCATTCCTCGAGCGCGCGCACGATGGCCTCGCGCTCGAGGCTGTCGATGTAGCCCTCGAGACCCACCCGGCGGGGATCGGCTGCCGCGCTTTCCATCGCCGGCGGCGGAGCTTCCTCGAGGCTCGCCTCGTCCTGGGGCATCCGCTCGACCAGGTGCAGGTCCTCGGGCCGGATGACATCGCCATCGCTGAGCGCCACCGCCCGCTCCAGCACGTTCTCCAGTTCGCGCACATTGCCCGGGAAGGAGTAGTGCTCGAGCGCGGCGAGGGCCTGCGGGCTCAGCTTCGGGCGATTGATCGACCACTCGGGTGCCAGCCGGTCGAGGTAGCGCTCGGCGAGCAGGGCGATGTCGTCCGGACGCTCGCGCAGCGGCGGCATGCGCAGCTCGATGACGTTGATCCGGTAATAGAGGTCCTGGCGGAACTGGCCGAGGTCGATCAGTTTCGCCAGGTCCTTGTGCGTTGCGCTGACGATGCGCACGTCGATCGGGATCTCGGCGCGCGCGCCGATCGGGCGCACGGTCTGTTCCTGCAACACGCGCAGCAGCTTGACCTGCATGTGCGGCGGCAGCTCGGCGATCTCGTCGAGGAACAGCGTGCCGCCGCTGGCCGCCTGCACCAGGCCGTCCTTGTCGCCGTGGGCGCCGGTGAAGCTGCCCTTGCGGTGGCCGAAAAACTCGCTCTCCATCAGCTCGGTGGGGATCGCGCCGCAGTTGACCGGCACGAAAGGTCCGCCGGCGCGCGGGCCCTGCTCGTGGATCGCGCGGGCCGCCAGCTCCTTGCCGACACCGGATTCGCCGGTGATGAGCACCGGCGCCTGGCTGCGGGCGAGCTTCTGGATCGTCGCCCGCACTTTGAGCATCGGCGCCGACTGGCCGAGCAGGCGCTCTTCGCTGCCGCCCGCGCCGGGACCGCGTTCGGCGCGCAGCTTCAGCGCGGTCTGCACCAGATTGCGCAGCACCGTGAGGTCGACCGGCTTGGAAACACAATCGAAAGCGCCGGCACGCAAGGCCTGCACCCCCGCCTCGGCGTTGCCGTAGGCAGTGATCATCGCCACCGGCGTCTCCGGATGCTGGCGCGCCATCTGCTCGATCAACTCGTAGCCACTGCCGTCCGGCAGGCGCATGTCGGTGAAACAGAGGTCGTAGCCACGTTCGGCCAGACGTTGCCGGGCCTCGGCCAGGCAGGCCGCAGTCTCGACCTGCAGTCCTAGGCGGGTCAGCGTCAGCGTCAGCAACTCCCGGATATCCGCCTCGTCGTCGACGATCAGCGCATGCCCCTTGTCCATGCGGTGTCCTCCTCCATCCGCCGCAGCATAGCGAGTCGTGGCAGGATCGGGGTTCCTCCCGGTGAGTGGTGAGTGGTGAGTGGTGAATGGCAGAAGCGTCGGCATGAATGCCGACCCACGGGCTGGCGAGCCTTGGGTGGGTCCGGATCCATCCGGACGCTCTTCGGCGGCCTGCGCGCAGGGCTCGCCCTCGCACTGCTGTCCGTCCTTGCCGCCTGCTCCTCTCCCGAGCGGCGTCCCGATCCGCACCGGCCACCAGGGCCGGCGCCGGGCCTGTCGAGCACCGCGAGCAGCGAACTGGCCATGCACGCGCTGGGGCTGGTCGGCACACCCTATCGCCGGGCCGGCGCCGATCCGGCCACCGGTTTCGACTGCTCGGGCTTCGTGCTGCACGTCTATCGCAGCGCGCTCGGTCTGAGTTTGCCGCGCACGACGGCGGCGCAGGCCGACAGCGGCCGCCGGGTCCGTCGCCTGGCAGACCTCGAGACCGGGGACCTGGTCTTCTTCGACACCGGCGGGCGCGGCATCTCGCATGTGGGCCTGTACGTCGGCGAGGGCCGCTTCGTGCACGCACCCAACCACGGCGGGCGCGTGCGCCTCGATGCACTCGCCGACCGCTACTGGCAGCAGCGTTATCGCGGGGCGCGGCGGGTGGTCGGGCCTTGAGTGCGAGGGGGGCAGAGGAATGGGGGCAGGGGGGCAGGGGTTGACGCTCACCGCTCGGTTTGGCCGTGCTGGTGTTCTGGTCCCCTGCCCCCTACCCCCTGCCCCTTGCTTCAGCCGTCGCCCGCAGTACCGACCCTCCCGCCCGCCCGCTGCGCCCGCCACCACTCGCCGGCCAGGACCGTGGCGGCCTGGGCGACGTTGAGGCTCTCGACGCGGCCACTGCCCGGGATCGCCAGCACCTCGTCGGCGACCGCCCGGCTGGCGGCGTCGAGCCCGCTGCCCTCGGCACCGAGCAGGAGCACCGCCCGCGCCGGCAGAGGCTCGGCGTACAGCGCGCGCTGGCCGTCGGCTGCCGTCGCGAGCACCGTGAAACCGCGCAGGCGCAACTGCCGCGGATCGCTGTAGCGGACGATCTCGACGCGTTCGGCAGCGCCCTCGGCGGTGCGATAGACCGCGCCCGAGAGGCTGGCCGAGCCATCGGCCGGCAGCAGCACGGCGAGCGCCCCGAAATGCGCCGCGCTGCGCAGGATCGCGCCGAGGTTGTGCGGATTGCCGACGCCAGCCAGCGCCAGCAGCAGCACCGGACCGGTCTCCTCCGCCAGCCGCTCGCGGAGGTCGTCGATGGTGCTTTCGGGCAGGCGCACGATGTCGAGGCAAATGCCTTCATGGTGCTCGCTGCCGGCAACGCGCGTCAGTTCCTCGTCGTCGACCTCGCGGTAGCCGACCTTGGCCGCGGCCAGTTTGGACAGCAGCGGGCCCAGTTCCCCGGCCCGCTTGCGGCTGTGCCAGAGCTTGCGGATCGCGCCGAAGCGGTCGGTCGCCACCGCCAGGCAAGCGGCGCGGCCGTGGATGCGCAACTCGTGGCGACGCTGCGCCTCGCGCCATTCGTAATTCTCGCCTTCGGCGTCCGGGCCGAGCACGGCGCCGGTCTCGATCACCTCGGCAATGCGCGGGCGCTGTGCCGACTCGGCGTCGGGGTGGCGGTAGCTGCGCGACTCGGCTTCCGGGGTGCGCTGAGGACCACCAGGCCGCGGCCGGCGGTCGCTCCTTGGCGGCTCCTTGCCCCGCCGCGGCGGACCGCGCTCACCGCCGCGCTC
>JANJUH010000112.1 GCA_024710675.1 Lysobacterales bacterium | reverse complement strand
GAGGGCACGAGGGCACGAGGGCACGAGAAAGCTCCGCGCTGTCGAGGTTGCCGTCAAACCCTTGGAAAAACGTCGTTTCCTTCGCTTCCTTCGCTTCCTTCGCTTCCTTCGCTTCCTTCGCTTCCTTTGCGTCCTTTGCGTCCTTTGCGGACCAAATGCTCTTCCCGAGTCCCGAGTCCCGAGTCCCGAGTCCCGAAAAATCAGTGCGCGTGATCGTCCAGCGGCGCGTCGCAGGCCGGATCCTCGACCAGGCGCGCGTACTCCGGCGGCTCAGGCTGCAGCGTCGCATGGCCGATGCCGTACTGCTCGCGCAGGCTCTTCTGGCATGCGGCGAGCACCTGCGCCCAGTCCTCGATACGCGTCACACCGACATGGGCCGACAGCAGCAGCCGGTCGCCAGCCAACGTCCAGACATGCAGGTCGTGGACGGCGGTGATGCCCGGCAGCGCCAGCAGGTGTGCGCGGATGCCGTCGAGATCGATGCCGCTGGGCACGGCCTCCATCAACACCTGCAGCGCATCCCGCACCAGGCGCAGCGCCGAGACCAGGATCAGCGCGGCAATCAGCAGGCTGAGCAGCGGGTCGATCGGCATCCATCCGGTCAGCAGGATCACCACGCCGGCCACCAAGGCCGCCACCGAGCCCAGCAAATCGCCGAGGACGTGCAGCACGGCACCCCGGGTGTTCAGCGCGCCACGATCGGCGCCGTGCAGGATGCGCAGCACCATCAGGTTGACGACCAGGCCGATGGCTGCCACCAGCAGCACACCGGCGCCCTGCACCTCGGTCGGAGACTGCAGGCGGCGGATGGCCGCCGGCACGAGCAATGCAACGACCGCCAGCATCAGCAGGGCATTGATCACTGCCGCGAAGACCTCGGCGCGCCGCCAGCCGTAGCTCAGCCTGGGCCCCGGCGGCCGTTGCGACAGGCTGGCGGCGAACCAGGCCAGGAGCAAGGCGAAGGAATCGGTGACCATATGCCCGGCATCGGCCATCAATGCCAGCGAACCAGCCCACCAGCCGGCCACCGCCTCGACGGCGGCAAAGCCCAGGGTCAGGAAGATAGCCAGGCGTAACCCGCGCTCGCGCGCGCGATCGGCCGTCGCCACATCGGAGGAATCCGCATGCGTGTGGTGGTGCGCGCCGCCCATGCTCAGTCCCCGAAAAGTCCGCCCGCCACCGGCTCGATCAGCGCCCGCACCGGCGCGAAGCTGCGCCGGTGGATCGCGCACGGCCCGAGGCGATGCAGGGATTCGAGATGCTGGGGAGTCGGGTAACCCATGTGCTGTGCGAAGCCATAGCCCGGATGGATGCGATCGTAGTCCCGCATCAGCGCATCACGAAAGGTCTTGGCGAGGATCGATGCTGCGGAGATGGCAGGCTCGGTGGCATCGCCCCTGACGATCGCGCGCGCCGGCACTCCCAGCGCGGGCGGCAGGCGGTTGCCGTCGACCAGGATCTCCACTGGCCGCGGCCACAGGCGACGCGCGGCCCGGCCCATCGCCGCCATCGTCGCGTGCAGGATGTTCAGGCGATCGATCTCGGCCTCGCCGACCGCGACGATCGCATGGCACAAGGCGTGCGCGACGATCTCGCGCGCCAGGCCCTGGCGCTGCAGCGCCGACAGGACCTTGGAGTCGGCCAGCCCGGCGATCGGACGGGCCGGATCGAGGATCACCGCCGCGGCGACCACCGGCCCCGCCAGCGGTCCCCGCCCGGCCTCGTCGATGCCGGCGATCAACACGGCGGCAGTCGCTCCAGCACGGCTGCAGCCGCCTGTGCGGAGGCATCGCGGCGGAGTCCGGCGTGGATCGCCCGGCACTGCGCCAGGTAATCGTCGCGCCGCGCCGGATCGGCCAGCCAGGCCTCCAGTTCGGCCACGAGGCGATCCGGCCTCACCTCGTCCTGACTGATTTCCGGAACGATCCCGCGCCCGGCCAGGCGGTTGGGCAGCGAATAGTGGGCCACCTTGAGCAGGCCGAAGGTGCGGACGATCCAAAAGGTCAGCGGCGCGATGCGGTAGGCCACCACTTGCGGGCGCTGCGAGAGCGCGACTTCCAGGGTCGCGGTGCCACTGGCAGCGAGCACCAGGTCGCTGGCAGCGAGCACCTCGCGCATGCGCCCTTCGATGATCTCGATGCCTTCCTGCCCGGTGCTCTCGATGCGCTGCCGCAGCGCCGCCGCGATCGCCGGCGTCGCGGCGACGCACGCACACCGCCAGGCCGGATGCCGCCCCCGGAACCGTGCTGCGGCGGCCAGGAAGTCATCTGCCAGCCGGGCGATCTCGCCGTGGCGACTGCCCGGCAGAAGCGCAAGCAGGGGTCCATCGGCGGGCAAGCCCAGCAGCTCGCGCGCGCCGGCACGATCCGGCTCCAGCGCCATCTCGTCGGCAAAAGGATGTCCGACAAAGCGCGCCCTGCCGCCGTGCACGGCGTACAGCTCGGGCTCGAAGGGAAACAGGCAGAGCACCTCGTCGACCGCAGCGCCGATCGTCTTCGCCCTGCCCTGCCGCCACGCCCAGATCGAGGGACTGACGTAATGCAGCGTCGTGATTCCCGCGGACTTGAGCCGCTTCGCCACACCGAGGTTGAAATCCGGCGCGTCAATGCCGACATAGACCGCAGGCCGCAGGGCGTTGAGGCGCGCGACGAACTCCCGGCGCAGGCGCAACAGGCGCGGCAGGTGGCGCAGCACCTCGACCAGCCCCATCACCGCCAGCTCGGATGCGTCGAACCAGCACTCCAGCCCCTCGGCGCGCATCGCCGGCCCGCCGATCCCGACAAAGCGCAGATCCGCCCGCCGCGCCTTCAGCGCGCGCATCAAGCCCGCGCCGAGCAGGTCGCCACTGGCCTCGCCGGCGCAGAGGGCGAGCACCGGACTTGGAGACGGGGCCATTCTGGATTGTTCCATTCTGCTCGATGGGGTGGTCTGGTATGGGTTGACGCGCTGAAATCTGGAAGCTGGATGGTCCGCAAAGGACGCGAAGGACGCAAAGGGAAAACCTCGCCACAGCGGTCGCGTGAGCGACGGACTCGCCACATTCTTGCGCTGGGCATTCCTGGCAGCAGCACTCGAAGGGCAACGAGCCGATGCTGGCCTGACGGCCGTCCGGGCATCCAACGCAAGATCGGGTTGGTGAAGCTCTTCTTGGCGTCCTTTGCGTCCTTTGCGGACACCCATCGCTTCTCAGTCGAGAAAGCCCCGCAATTTCAACGAAGCAGACTGCGCTCACTCCGATCGATGAACTCGACCAGCATGCGCACGTCGGCGTCGCTCTGCGCCTGTTCGGCCAGCTTCTCGCGGGCTTCCTTGAGCGGCAGGCCGGCCATGTACAGCGTGCGGTAGGCGCGCTTGACGGCGGCGATGCGGTTGGCGTCGAAGCCGCGGCGCTTCAGGCCCTCGCTGTTGATGCCGCGCGGCACGCTCATCTCGCCGCCGACGACGACATAGGGCGGCACGTCGCAATTGACCTTGCTGCCCATGCCGGTGAAGGCGTGCGCGCCGATCTTGCAGAACTGGTGGATCAGCGAATAGCCGCCGAGGATCGCCCAATCCTCGACGGTGACGTGGCCGGCAAGCGCCACCGCATTGGCGATGATCGTGTGGTCGCCGATGATGCAGTCATGGGCGATGTGCACGTAGGCCATGATCCAGTTGTCGTCGCCGATCCGGGTCACGCCGCCGCCCTGGACGGTGCCGCGGTTGATGGTGACGAACTCGCGGATCGTGTTGCCGGCACCGATCTCGAGCGTGGTCGGCTCGCCGGCGTACTTCTTGTCCTGCGGCGCGCCGCCAATGACGGCGTGGGCGTGGACTACGTTGTCGGGGCCCAGGGTCGTCGGACCCTCGAGCACGGTGTGCGCGCCGATGCGGCAGCGCGGCCCGATGACGACGCCGGCACCGATGATCGCGTAGGGCCCGACCTCGACACTGGGATCGAGCGTGGCACCCGCATCGACGAGGGCGGTCGGGTGCACCGCCATCACGCACCCCGCTCCGCGCACAGCACCTCGGCGCTGGCGACCACCTCGCCGTCGACCTTGGCCTGGCAGAGAAACTGGCCCATGCGCATGACCATGCGCTTCTGCTCCACTTCCAGCACGAGCTGGTCGCCCGGGCGCACGATCTTCGAGAAACGCGCCTTGTCGATCTTGACCAGGTAGTAGAGCGGGTTCGCGTCCGGATCGCTGGGCGCCGAGAGCTGCACCAGGATGCCCGAGGCCTGCGCCAGCGCCTCCAGGATCAGCACGCCCGGCATCACCGGGTTGCCGGGGAAATGCCCCTGGAAATAGGGCTCGTTGACGGTCACGTTCTTGATCGCCGTCAGGCGCTTGCCCGGCTCGAAGGCGATCACGCGATCGACCAGCAGGAAGGGATAGCGGTGCGGCAGCATCTCGAAAATACGCCGCACGTCCACCGGCAACACGGCCGGGTTGGCAGTCTCGGTGGTCATTCGTCCGGGGTCCGTCGGGTCAGGGAACGTGCCAGCTCGTCGAGCTGCTTGAAGCGCACGGCGCTCTTGCGCCAGGCGCGATTATCCATCAGCGGCGTGCCCGATGAGTACTCGCCCGGCTCGCGGATCGAGTGACTGACCAGGCTCATCGCGGTGATCGTGACGCGATCGCAGATCTCGAGGTGACCGAGCACGCCGGCGGCGCCGCCGATCAGGCAGTAGCGGCCGATCCGCGCGCTGCCGGCGACCGCCGAGCAGCCGGCCATCGCGGTATGCGCGCCGATGTGCACGTTGTGCGCAATCTGGATCTGGTTATCCAGGCGCACATCCTCCTCGATGACCGTGTCGCCCAGCGCGCCGCGGTCGATCGTGGTGTTGGCGCCGACCTCGCAGTCGTCGCCAACGATGACACCACCCAGTTGCGGCACCTTCAGCCAGGCGCCCTGGTCCATCGCCAGTCCGAAGCCATCGGCGCCAAGCACGGCGCCAGGATGAATCAGCACGCGCGCACCAAGGCGGACGCGGGTGACCAGGGTGACCCGCGCCACGAGGTGGCAGCCGGGGCCGACGACACAGTCTTCCCCGATCGCCGAATGCGCGCCGATGACGGCGGCGGCAGCGACACGGCTGCGCGCGCCGATGACGACGAAGGGACCGATGTGGGCCGAGGGATCGACCTCGGCGCTGGCGTCCACGACCGCGCTCGGATGGATGCCAGGCGGACGTTCGGGGCGTGGCTCGAAACGCGCCGCGATCTGCGCGAAGCTGGCATAGGGATTGCGCGCAATCAGCACCGGGACTGGCGAATCCGCAGCTGCATCTGCCGATAGCACAACCGCGGCGGCTCGCGTGCTGGCGAGCTGGCCGCGGTACTTCGGATTGGCGAGGAAGGCGAGCTGGCCTGGACCGGCCGTCGCCAGCGTCGCCACGCCTGTGATACGCGTCGCCGGCTCCCCCGCGAGCGAGAGCCCGAACTCCTCGGCGATCTGCGCCAGCGCCAGGCCGCTCACCGGCCGCCTCCGCCAGCGTCGAGCCGCTCCAGGATGCGGTCGGTGATATCGAGGCGCGGATGGGCGAAACCGACGCCGTCGGTGAACACGAGGTCCAGGCCCTCGGCTCGCGCGTGCGCCGCGATCTCCTCGCGCACCTTCAGGTCGATCTCCGCCTGCAACTCGTTCATGCGCCGGTTGAGGGCCCGATTCATCTCGGTGCGCCGGCGCTGGACGCTGCGATCCAGCGTGTCGATCTCCTCGCGCAACCGCGCCAGCTCGGCTGCCGCCAGCGTATCGACAACGCGATCACGCCTGGACTCGAGCTCACGCAGGCGGGCCTCTTCCAGTTCGAGCGCCTGGGTCCGCGCACGAAACTCCTCACTCAGGCGTTGCCGGCCCTCGCTGAACAGCCGTGACTCCTCGATGACGCGCACCATGTCGACATAGGCAACCCGGGCCGTGGTGGCCGGCTGCGCGGGCACGGCGGTGGACGCGAGTGCCAGCAGCGCCGCCAGCATCGCCATGCCGGCTCGTGCCGCTGTCCCCCGCATGGCCATGACCGGGCTCTCCGCCCTGCTCCGGCCGTCAGAACTGCTGGCCGAAGGAGAACTGGATGCGCTCGACGTCGTCGCCCTCCTTGTCGTTCAACGGCCAGGCGAAGTTGATGATGATCGGGCCGACCGGGGCACGCCATTGCATGGTCAGGCCGGTCGACATGCGCAACTCGCCGGCATCGAAGTCGTCGAAGTCCTTGTAGACATTGCCGACATCGAAGAAGACGCCGAGGCGAATCGTGTCGGCGCCCTTGGCGAAGGGGGTCGGGAACAGGAATTCGGCGTTGCCGATCACGCTGAGCGCGCCGCCGACCGGACGCAGGTCTCCGCCCGCCTCGAGCTTGGGGCCCAGGGTGTTGTCGCGGAAACCACGCACCGAACGCACGCCGCCCGAATAGAAGTTCTCCCAGAACGGCAGCCCGAGGTCCTTCTTGTCGCCGCCGTAGGCATCACCGTAGCCGACTTCGGTGTTCAGCATCAGCGTGAAATCGTTGGTCAGCGGGAAGTAGGTCTGGTACTGGCCGGTGAACTTGTAGTACTGGATCTCGCTCGGCGGCAGCGTGACTTCACCAGCCAGCCGGATCAGGGTGCCGGCGGTCGGCGAGAAGAAGCGGTTGCGACTGTCACGGAACCAGCTCGACTCGAGGCGCCACGCATTGAAGGTGCGGTTGTCGATCACCCAGGGGATGTACTCGGCCGGCGTGATCCCGGGGAAGATGTCGATCTGCGTGTGATCGGCAGCGACCCGGAACTGGACACGATCGAATTCGCTGAGCGGCAGGCCGTAGATCATGCCGACCTGGGCAATGTTCGAGGTGAAGCTGGCGAGGTTCGCCTGCGAGGAATCGAGCTCGCGGTAGCTGACGTTGAAGCCGCGGCTGACACCGTCGTCGGTGTAGTAGGGGTTGAAGTAGCTGGCGTCGAAACGCTTGAAGATGCGGTTGTTGCTGACCGCCAGACCCAGCCGGTTGCCGTAGCCGAGGAAATTCTCGAAGGACACGGCGACCGAGAGGATCGCGCCCTGCAGCTCGGAGTAGCCGACACCGAACTGGAAGTTGCCGGTCTGCTGCTCCTCGACCTTGACCACGATGTCGACCTGGTCATCGGTACCGGCGACGCGCGGCGTCTCCAGTTCGACCTTCTTGAAGAAGCCGAGGCGCTCGAGTCGTACCTTGGAGCGATCGATGGCGGCCTGGTTGTAGGAACCGCCCTCGAACAGGCGCATTTCGCGGCGCAGCACCTCGTCGACGGTCTTGTCGTTGCCCTCGAAATTGATCCGGCGCACGTAGACGCGCTTGCCGGGCTCGACCAGCAGCGTGATGTCGACGCTGCGCTTGTCGCGGTCGATGTTCGGGATCGGCGAGACCTTGGCGAAGGCGTAGCCGAAGTTGCCGAGCAGCTTCTCGATGTACTCGCCGGTCTGCTCGAGCTTCTTGCGCGAGAAGGTCTCGCCGCTCTTGAACACGACGAGTTGTTGCAGGGTCTCCTCGGGCACCACGAACTTGCCGGTCAGGCGCACCTCGCCGACTTCGTAGACCTCACCCTCGGACACGTTGGCGGTGATGTAGACATTGCGCCGGTCCGGGCTGACGCTGACCTGGGTGGATTCGACATCGAAGTCGACGTAACCGCGATCCAGGTAATAGGCGCGCAGCTTCTCGAGGTCGCCGGAGAGCTTCTCGCGCGAATACTGGTCGTCGCGACGGTACCAGGACAACCAGTTGGTGGTGTCGAGCTCGAAGGCGTCGCGGATCTCGTCGTCGGAAAAGGCCTCGTTGCCGACGATGTTGATGTGCTTGATCTTGGCCGCCTTGCCCTCGGCTACGCTGATCGTGATCGACACGCGATTACGATCGAGTTCCTTGACCGAGGGGGTGATCTTGACGTTGTACTTGCCGCGGTTGTTGTACTGGCGGGTCAGCTCCTGGGTCACACGCTCGATGGCCAGGCGGTTGTAGGTCTCGCCCTCGGCCAGGCCGATGTTGGTCAGGCCGCGCTGCAACTCCTCGGTCTTGATGTCCTTGTTGCCGACCAGCTCGATGCTGGCAATGGCCGGCCGCTCGCGCACGGTGACCACCAGGATGTCACCCTGGCGATCGAGCTTGACGTCGTCGAAGAAGCCGGTGCGGTACAAGGCACGCAGCGCCTCGGCAGCCCGGGCGCGATCGAGGCGATCGCCCTTCTGTACCGGCAGATAGGTGTAGACGGTGCCGGCGGAGATGCGCTCGAGGCCGTCCACACGGATGTCGCCGACGAGGAAGTCCTCGGCGGCCAGCGCCACGCTACCGGTGAGCGCGAGCAGGATCGATGCGACCAGTTTCTTCATGCAGACAAGGCCTTGGAGGTATTCGTCGGTATCACGCGCCACGCCTTCTGTACGGAAATCGCCGGGCATGGTCTGCGCCCGATGATAGGCGGAAGGACGGGCAAAACGTGAGGAGCGTGTTCAGGTGCGATTGCGGGGCGTCTCGGCCCCGTGCTTCACTGTGCCAGTCGACTGAAATCGTTGAAGAAGGCCAGCCCCATCAAGGCCAGCAGCGCACCCAGCCCGAGGTAGTGGCCGAGCGCCTGGGCGCGATCGGACAGCGGGCTGCCCTTGATCCACTCGATGGCGTAGTAAAGCAGGTGGCCGCCGTCCAGGATCGGTACCGGCAGCAGGTTCATGATGCACAGGGTCAGGCTGATCAGCGCCAGGAAACGCATGAACTCGCTGAAGCCGCCCTGCGCCGAATAGTTGGCGAATTGCGCGATGGTGATCGGACCGGACACGTTGTCGAGACCGGCATCGCCGGCCACCATGTGCCAGAGCACCTTCAGGCTGCCGGTGGTGAAGCGCCAGGTCTCCTCGACCGACTGCGGAATGGCTTGCAGCGGGCCAGCCCGGCGCACGGTCTCGCGCATCTCCGGCCCGACGCCGATGAACCACATCTCGCGCTCGCCGCGACGTTCCTTGCGCGCCTGCAGTTCGACGGTTTCGCGAATGCCACCGCGATCGAGCGTCAGGCGCACCCGGCCCTCGCGCGCCGCCGCCTCGGCCTGGATCGCCTCGCTCATTGCGGCGAAGCGGTCGACCGGCGTGTCACCGACGGCGATGACGCGATCGCCGGGCCGGATCCCGGCCTGTCCTGCCGGATCACCCTCGAGCACGCGTCCAACCAGCGCCGGCGGCACCCAGTGCCAGGGCTTCAGGCCGATCTGTTCGAGGAAACGCTCTTCGTCGACGCCGCCATCGAGCTGGCCCAGGTCGAGCCGGCGGGTGCTGATGCCGCCGCCGTCCTGCTCCACCTCGATGGCCACCGACTCGCCGCGATAGCCGCGGGTGGTCAGTTCGACCAGCACATGGGTCCAGTTGCTGACTTCGCGATCGGCGACGCGGCGGATCAGGTCGCCACGCTCGATGCCGGCCTCGGCCATCAGGCCGCTCGATTCGCCGACGTAGGGCGCGTAGTCGCGCACGCCGGCCAGCAGCATCGCCCAGAAGGCGAACAGCGCGAAGGCGAGGTTGAACAAGGGACCTGCGGCCACGATCGCCGCGCGCTGGCCGAGCGGCTTGCGGTTGAAGGCCTCGGCGCGCTCGCTGGCGGCGACATCGGCCTCGCGCTCATCCAGCATCTTCACGTAGCCGCCGAGCGGGATCGCGCCGATGGCGTACTCGGTGCCATCGCGGCCGCGTCTTGACCAGATCGGGCTGCCCAGGCCCACGGAAAAGCGCAGCACCTTGACGCCACAGCGGCGCGCGACCCAGAAATGGCCGTATTCGTGGAAGGTCACCAGCAGGCTGGTGGCGACGATGAACCAGAACAGTGAACCCAGGAAGACTTCCATCAGCGCTCCGATGACCCGATCCTTGACGCGCCTGTCCCGCAGAAGCTCAGGCTGCGATACCCCTGTCCACCAGCCGCCCGGCCAGCGCACGCGCCTCGGCGTCGGTGGCGAGCACGGCTTCGAGCGATGTCGCCGACGATAAGCCAAGGCGCTGCAAGGTCTCGTTAACCACATCCGCGATTGCCGGGAACCGCAACCTGCCGTTCAGGAAGGCTGCCACCGCCACCTCGTTGGCCGCATTGAGCACCGCCGGCGCGGTGCGCCCGGCCTCGAGCGCCGCGTAAGCCAGCTTCAGGCAGGGGAAAGCCACAGTGTCCGGCTCCGCAAAGTCCAGCCTGGCCAGTGCCGCCAGGTCGAGCACTGGCGCGCCGGACTCGATGCGCTCCGGCCAGGCCAGCGCGTGGGCGATCGGGATGCGCATGTCGGCGCTGCCGAGCTGGGCCAGGAAACTGCCGTCGGCATACTCGACCAGCGAGTGGATCGTGCTCTGCGGGTGGATCAACACGCGGATCGCATCCGCCGGCAGGCCGAAGAGGTGGTGCGCCTCGATGACCTCGAGACCTTTGTTCATCAGCGTCGCCGAATCGATCGAGATCTTCGGCCCCATGCGCCAGTTGGGATGCGCCACCGCCTGCTCGACGCTGACACCCTCGAGCTGCCCGGCCGACCAGCCGCGGAACGGCCCGCCTGAAGCCGTCAGCCACAGTCGGCGCACCCCGGCCGGCGGCCGGCCGTGGCCGTCGGGCAGGCACTGGAAGATCGCGTTGTGCTCGCTGTCGATCGGCAGCAGCGTGGCGCCGCCGGCCCGGACCGCCGCCATCAGCAGTTCGCCGGCGCAGACCAATGCCTCCTTGTTGGCGAGCAGGATCCGCTTGCCGGAAGCCGCCGCAGCCAGCACTGGCGGCAGGCCGGCGGCGCCGACGATGCCGGCAACCACGGTTTCGGCCGCGCTGGCGGCGGCCACGAGCCCGGCGTCGCCGCGCGCGACCTCGATGGCGAGACTCTCGGCGCGCAGCGCCGCGGCCAGAGCCCCGGCTGCGCCCTCGTCGGCCATCACGGCCAATGCCGGTCGATGCCGGCGGCACAAGCCCAGCATGCCCTCGACATCACGCGCAGCAGCCAGCGCGACCACCTCGAAACGATCCGGGTGGCGCGCGGCAAGGTCGAGTGTGCTACGACCGATCGAGCCGGTCGCGCCGAGGATCGACAAGGTCCTCATAAGCCGATGAGCTGGCGGCCGACGACGAAGATCGGCAGTGCGGCGAGCACGCTGTCGATGCGATCGAGCAGGCCGCCGTGGCCCGGCAGCAGCGAACCCGAGTCCTTGATGTGGGCCTGGCGCTTGATCAGGCTCTCGAAGAGATCGCCGACGATCGAGAAGCCCACGGTCAGCAGCGACAGCACGATCAGTTGCCAGTGACCGACCGGGATCGCCGTGACCGCCCAGCCCACCAGCGCGGCGTACACGAGGGTGCCGGCGAGCGCACCGTAGACGCCCTCGATGGTCTTGCCCGGGCTGATCCGCGGCGCCAGCTTGTGCTGGCCGAAGCGGCGGCCGGCAAAGTACGCCGAGATATCCGCGATCCAGATCAGCACCAGCACGTACAGCGTCCACACCGGCCCGTGCTCGCCATCACCGTGCAAGAGCCAGGCCGCCGCCCAGGCCGGCACCAGCATCACCGAGCCGACCACGGCCTTGATCTCGAGGTTGCGACGGGTCGGTTCGGCGCCGAATTCGAATGCCTTCAGCCAGATCAGCGCCACGCACCACCAGCCGACGCCGACCCAGACGATGGGCACCAACCAGTGGGCGAGATCGAGCGTCAGCATCGCCACCATCAGCGCCGCGTTGCCGGCGACGATCGCCGCCCGCAGCCGGCGCATGCGGAATCCGATCACCCGCGTCCATTCCCACATTGCCCCGCACAGGATCACGCCGAGCGCGATCGCGAACCATTGGCTGGGCAGCCAGAGCACGCCGGCGACCGCCAGCGGCGTCAGCACGACGGCGGTCAGGATGCGCGCCTTCAGGGCACCATCGAGGCGCCAGCGTGGTGCGGTGGCGACCTCAGGCATGGGCGGCTCCAGCGGCGCGTACCTGGGCGCCGGTCAGGCCGAAGCGACGCTCGCGGGCGGCGTACTCGGCCAGTGCCGCGGCGAAATCCGCCTCGCCGAAATCCGGCCACAACACATCGGTGAAGTGCAGTTCGGTATAGGCGAGATGCCACAGGAGGAAGTTGCTGATGCGTGCCTCCCCACCGGTGCGGATGAACAGATCGGGCTCTGGCAGCGCCGCCAGCGAAAGATGGCACTCGAAGCGAGCCTGGTCGATGTCCTCGGGCTGCAACTGGCCGGCGGCGACCTCGCGCGCCAGCGCCCGCGTCGCCTCGAGGATGTCCCAGCGTCCGCCGTAGTTCACGGCGATGTTGAGCGTGAGCTTCAAGGCCTGCGGCGCCAGCGCCTCGGCGCTCGCCATCTGCGCCTGCAGTTCCGGCGAGAAACGCGCGCGGTCGCCGATGAAACGCAGACCCACGCCGTTCTCCGCCAGCTCGCGCGCCTCGCGCCTGAGCGAGCGCAGGAACAGGTCCATCAACGCCCGCACCTCGGTGGCCGGGCGCTTCCAGTTCTCCGAACTGAAAGCGAACAGCGTCAGCGCCTCGACGCCAGCGCGCAAGCAGCACTCGATGGCCTTGCGCACGGCCTGCACGCCGGCGCGATGGCCGAAGGCGCGCGGACGACCGCGGCGCTCGGCCCAGCGGCCATTGCCGTCCATGACGATCGCGATGTGGCGCGGGACGCGCGCGCGTTCCGGCAGTAGGGGCTCGCTCACGGGCGGGGACTGCTCCAGCGGAGGGTTGCGGATGACGGGAGGGATGGCCGGCCACTGCGCGCAGCGGCGGCCAGGGAGCCTCACATCTGCATCAGTTCCTCTTCCTTGTGCTTGGCGACCCCGTCGATGTCCTTGACGAAGCGGTCGGTCAGCTTCTGGATGTCCTCTTCGGCCTTGCGATCCTCGTCCTCGGTGATCGCCTTGGCCTTGAGCAACTCCTTGCAGTGGTGGTTGGCATCGCGTCGGACGTTGCGCACCGCCACCTTGGCGTTCTCGCCCTCGTGGGCGACCACCTTGGCGAGCTCCTTGCGCCGTTGCTCGGTCAGCGGCGGCAGCACGATGCGGATGGTCTGGCCGGCGGTGTTCGGCGTCAGGCCAAGGTCGGAG
>JANJUH010000110.1 GCA_024710675.1 Lysobacterales bacterium | reverse complement strand
GCGGGACGCCGATGCGTGGGGCGACCTTCGACAACGCAAGCGCTGGACGAGCGATGCCGCCGCCGCAATCACGCACGGTCGTAACGCCTTTCGACAGCGTCGTGACCGCGTTCTTCAACGCGTCGAGCGCCTCCTCGGCGTGCGTGCGTCCCGCGTCAGACGCCGGATTAGCTCGGCCGTTGTGCGTCAGGTGCACGTGGCAGTCAATGAGGCCAGGTAGTAGGGTCATCCCGTTTCCGTCGACGACTACCCCGGCGCCGTCGCTCGCGGAAAGATCTTCGGCGGACCCAGTCCAGACGATCCGGCCGTTGTTAACCTGCACCGCGCGCTTGTCCTGCGCTGGAGCACCGGTTCCGTCGATAACGCGAACGTTGCTGATTGTCAGTGCGGTCATAGTCAGCAGGTGATGAGACTGCGCTCGAAGTCGATGAGCCGCTCAGCTCCCTCGGGGCCGATTAGCACACTCTCTGACAAAGCTACGGCGCGCTTGCCGGTACTGAGGAATGGCAGCAAGTGCATGACCATGTTCTCGGCAAGCACCGTCTGCTCGCCTGGCCTAACGCTGAATCCGTCGATCCAGTTGGTAAACCCAATGCCCACCGAGTAGCCGACGCGGGCTTTGAAGTACCGGTCGAGGCCAAGGCCTCTGACCGCGCCGCGACATGCGGCGTCGACCTCGCCAGCCGTGACGCCGGGCCTGGCGGCGGCGATCGCTGCGTCGGCGCCGGCCAGGCTTGCCTCTTCAAGGGCGCGCACCTCGTCCGACGGCACCCCGACGCTGATCGTGCGCATGAGTGGCGCGTGGTAACGGTGTAGACATGCGCTCGCCTCGAAAAAGACAACGTCGCCCTGGCTCAGGCGCATTCCTTCCCACGAGGCGTGCCCAAACGCCGCACGATGCCCGGCGCCGATGTATGGCCCGCTGGCAGGCTGGTGGCTGCCGGCCGAGATGATCGCGTGGAGGAATGCCGCTGCGATGGTGTTCTCAGAGGCTCCCTCGCTCGCGGCCTCGGCCCCCGCGTGAAAGCCGATCGCAGTGAGCGGGGCGACGCGCCGGACGATGTCGAGTTCCGCCGCAGACTTGATCGCGCGGATCTTCGCCACGTCCTCGGTGGTGTCGACCCAGGTTGTAGACGGAAGCAATTCGCCGAGTCGCCTCGCGTGTGCTGCCGGGACATAGACGCTGCGGTCGGGCAGACCGATCCGACCACCGGCCACCCCGAGCTCCGACAGGGCGTCGGCCGTGCAACGGATCGGGTCGTCGTTGTCGCTATACGCCAGATACTCGTCCGCCCACGAGTTGTCCCGGTACATGATTTCCTCGAGCGACCGCGAGATCATGAGTGGGGTCCGTTCAGTGGCCGTGACGACTAGCACCTGCCACGCGAAGAATCCCATCGAACGGAAGCCGGTGAGATAGAAGATGTCCTCTGGACCCATCACCATCAACGCGTCGAGATCACGTTCCGACATTGCGCTGCGCACGCGCTGTAGTCGCGCTGCATATTCGTCGAGCGTGAAGATTGGTGTGCTGCCCGATTCCACTGCGCTGTCTGCCACGCGTCATCCCACCTTCTCGATCGTCAACAACGGCACGCCACTAAGCCCGTCGTCGCCGTGGCGGGCTTACGCCCAAGCCTAGCTGGGCGAACATGTCCGATGGATGTCGTTTTGTGAGATCATCAGTGGTTGGTGGAGGCGATCGCTGGCACGCGCATTGAGAGGATCCGTGCGACCAAGCGCAGCTGCATGGTTTCCGAGCGGCCGAACGGCTGCGGCGTCCGGTTCACACAGCCGAGATCGCCCCACGGCTTGCTGTCGATCCATAGCGGGATCGAAAGGCAAGCGCGAAGATGTTCCGGCTCGAGAAGCTGCGCTGAGCCTGCGTAGCGCTTGGCGACCTTGGCGATGTCTGCGACCTGTGCGAAGTCGTTTGCGGACGCTGTGTGCGTGCTGATGAAAGACCTCGTCGTCGGGTGGCCCATCGTCTGGCGACGCCAGCTGCGCGACGTGCCAGCAGACGCGACGAGCTGTGCCCAACCTCGGTGTTCGTGGTAGCGGAAGAGGAGAGCAACATCGCAGTGACCGGACTCGACTAGTGCCTGGGTCACATGAGCTGCAAGCTCATCTGTCGTCCGCGCTCCCGCGGCGGCATCGAGGATGGATGCAAATGCACCGAGTCGCGCCTGCAACGCCAGCTCCGCCCGAGGGTCATCGACCGACTCCTCGCCGACCTCTGTCACCGGCTGCATGAACACGTACCCCAAGCCCCGCACTGACTTGATGTACTGCGGCGCACGCGGATTATCGCCGAGCTTCCGGCGCAACCGACCGACATGGATTCGCAGGGTATTCAGCCCCTGGTCGCCGTGCCAGCTCCAGATATCACGAATCATGTCCATCGGGGACAGAGTCTGCTCAGCACGCTGCATGAGGTAGGTAAGTAACTGATACTCCAGCCGAGAGAGCTCGACCGTCCGTCCGGCGACTTCGCACCTGCGGGCGAGCAGATCCAGCCGTAGGTCGCCGGCCTCAAGCCATCGCGCACCGACGTAGTTGCGCCGGAGGACCGCGCGATGCAACCCCGCGAGCCGTGCGACGATCTCGTCATCTGCGATCGCGCCCTCGATCGCAAGCGTAGCCCCACAGCGCAGCAGGCGGGTAAGGTGCTCTCCGGCAATCGTGAGGCCGACACTGACGATCGGGGCGGTCGTCACGCGACGCAGAGCCGTTGCGGCGCCGGTCGCCCACTCAGTCGAGAAAGCGACTAGCAGCACCAATGGTGTAC
>JANJUH010000098.1 GCA_024710675.1 Lysobacterales bacterium | reverse complement strand
ATCCGACGCCAAGCGCGATCGAGTCCTCGGGATGCAAGGCCAGCACCGACTCGTCGGCCAGCACGGTGGACTGCAGGGCTGCCGAGCGGCGCACCACCGCATCGACCGCGTAAATCGGCAGGTGGCGCTGCACGATGAAGCCTTCGCCGGCGCTGACCGCAGCGGGGGCGGTGCCCGGCGTGCCGATGCTGTCAGCCGCACCACCGCTCAGCAGTGGCCGGACCACGCTCGCCAGCGCCGCGAAATCGATGAGATCGAAGCCGGCGAGACCGAGGTCGTGGCCGAGCATGCGCAGGATGCGCCAGCCTGCCCGCGCCTGGCCCGGCGGCTTGGCGGCGGCGCTGATCGTCTGCACCGTGCCCTCGGCGTTGACCCAGCTGCCTTCTGTCTCGGGCGGCAGGGCCAGCGACAGGATCAGGCTGGCGTGCTGCTCGAGGGACGGCGTGCTGAAAGCGGACAGGGCGAGCACGAAGTCGGCCTGGCTGAGCGCCTTATCGGCGGCGGCGCCGTCGGCGAAGTCCGCGGGCACTTCGGCGCCCAGCAGGACATAAGCCTTGCGCGGCGAGGCCAGCATCGCGCGGGCATCGAGGCCCTGGTTCGTCTTGCGACCGGCTGCCCCGCGATGCGGCACGCAGCCGACGCGCCAGGCGGCTGCGCCGTTGGCCCCGGCCGGCAATTCGTCGAACACGCTGCCGCTGTGCTCGGCAATCCACGCTGCGAGGCGACGCAGCAGCGAGGCCGCCGGGTGGCGCGCGGCGTGGTCGCCGAAGAGCACGCGGCTGGGTTCGGATTCGACCAGGTTGCGGGCGATCGCAGCAGCCGCGGCCTCGGCCGTCGGCTCGATCGCGGCGAATTCCTCAGGCAGGGCCATACCGCGCTGCGCGGCGATCGCACGGGCGATGGCGGCCAGGCCCGAGAGCTGTGCAGCGGGATCGCCGATCAGATCGTGGGCGAGCTGGAAGTGATGGTCGAAGCCCAGCGGGTTGACCGCGTGGATCGTCGCGCCATTGCGCCAGGCGCGGCGGATGCGGTGGCCGAGGATCGGCGCATCGTGGCGCGGATCGGCGCCGACGAGCAGGATCGCGCGGGCCGCCGGGTACTCGGCCAGCGGCGCGCCGAGCCCGGGCGCCAGCGGGCGCGCAGCATCGTCGGAGAAATCGAGCTGCTGCAGGCGGTGGTCGATGTGCGGCGAACCCAGGCCACGGGCGATACCCTGCAACAGGAAGAGTTCTTCGGCGCTCGCCATCGGGGAGGCCAGCACACCCAGGCCGTCTCCGCCATGCGTCGCGATCGCCGAACGCAGGCCATCAGCCGCGAGCTTCAATGCCTCGTCCCACTCGATGTCCTGCCAGATGCCGTCGCGCTTGACGCGCGGGCGCGTGATGCGATCGCTGTGGCCGAGTGCCTGGTGGCTGTAGCGGTCACGATCCGACAGCCAGTTCTCGTTGATCGCCTCGTTGTCGCGCGGCACCGCGCGCAGCACTTCACCGCGACGCAGGTGCAGGTAGAGGTTCGAGCCGATCGAGTCGTGGTAGCCAATGCCTTCGCGGGCGATCAGCTCCCACGGACGGGCGCGGAAGCGGAAGACCTTGTTGGTCAGCGCGCCGACCGGGCACAAATCGATGATGTTGCCGCTCATCTCCGAGCGCAGCGAACGTCCGATCCAGGTGCCGATCTCGAGGTGCTCGCCGCGGAACATGCCGCCGAGCTCGTTGGTGCCGGCGATGTCGTCCATGAAACGGACGCAGCGCGTGCAGTGGATGCAGCGGGTCATCTCGGTGGCGACCAGCGGCCCCAGGTCCTCGTCCGGCACCACGCGCTTGCGCTCGGCGACGCGCTAGACCGAGCGGCCGTAGCCCATCGCCACGTCCTGCAGCTCGCATTCGCCGCCCTGGTCGCAGATCGGGCAGTCGAGCGGGTGGTTGACCAGCAGGAACTCCATCACGTTGCGCTGCGCGTCGAGCGCACGCTTGCTGCGCGTGTAGACCTTCATGCCCTCCATCACCGGCGTGGCGCAGGCCGGCATCGGCTTCGGCGTCTTTTCGACATCGACCAGGCACATGCGGCAGTTGGCCGCGATGGACAGCTTGTCGTGGTAGCAGAAGCGCGGGATCTGGATCCCGGCCTTGTCCGCCACCTGGATGATCATCGCGCCCTTGGGCGCTTGCAGGGCCTTGCCGTCGATCTCGATGTTGACGTGATCGGGGGCTGCCTGTCCGCTCGGCTGCGCGCTCATGCCGCCTTCCTCAGGGTGTCGTCGACCAGCGACCGCTTGTGCTTCACGAAGAACTCGAACTCGTCCCAGAAGTGCCGGAGCATGCCCTGGACCGGCCACGCCGCGGCTTCGCCGAAGGCACAGATGGTGTGGCCCTCGATCTGCCCGGCGGCGCTCTTCAGCAGGTGCAGGTCCTCCTCGCGGCCCTGGCCCTCGCTGATGCGCTTCAGCAGCCGGTACATCCAGCCGGTGCCTTCACGGCACGGCGTGCACTGGCCGCAGGACTCGTGGTAGTAGAAACGCGAGATCCGGGTCAGCGCGCGCACCATGCAGGTGCTGTCGCCCATCACGATGACGGCGCCCGAGCCCAGGCCCGAACCGGCCTTCTGCAGCGCATCGAAGTCCATCGTGATGTCCATCATCGTCGCAGCCGGCAGCACTGGCATCGACGAGCCGCCCGGGATCACCGCCTTCAGCTGGCGACCGGGGCGCATGCCGCCGGCGACTTCCAGCATGTCACGGAAGGGAATGCCCAGCGGCAGCTCGTAGTTGCCGGGCTTCTGCACGTGGCCCGACACCGAGAAACACTTCGGGCCGCCGTTGTTGGGCTTGCCCAGCTCGAGGAACCACTGCGCGCCGTTGCGGATGATCGCCGGCACCGAGGCGAAGGTCTCGGTGTTGTTGATCGTCGTCGGCTTGCCATACAGGCCGAAGTTGGCGGGGAAGGGCGGCTTGAAGCGCGGCTGGCCCTTCTTGCCCTCGAGCGACTCCATCAGCGCGGTCTCTTCGCCGCAGATGTAGGCGCCGGCGCCGAGCGTGGCGTAGAGGTCGAAATCGAAACCGGTGCCGAGGATGTTCCTGCCCAGCCAGCCGTGCTGGTAGGCCTCGCGGACCGCGGCGTCGAAGCGCTCGAAGGGCTCGCGCTGGAACTCGCCGCGCATGTAGTTGTAGCCCGCCGTCGCGCCCATGGCGAAGCCGCCGATGATCATGCCTTCGATCACCGCGTGCGGGTTGTAGCGCAGGATGTCGCGGTCATGGCAGGTGCCGGGCTCGGACTCGTCCGAGTTGCACAGGATGTACTTGGTGCCGGGCGCGTTGCGCGGCATGAAGCTCCACTTCAGGCCCGTCGGGAAGCCCGCGCCGCCACGGCCACGCAGCGCCGAGGCCTTGACCTCGTCGATCACCTTCTCGCGCGTCCAGCCCTCGGCCAGGATCTTGCGCAGCGCCTGGTAACCGCCTGATTTCAGGTAGGCGTCATAGCTCCACGGCTCCGGCTGGTTGAGCGTGGTGAAGCAGACGTTGTGCGCCTGCGGGACTAGTCCGAGCGGATTCATGGTCGCCATCGGATCGGAGGCCTTACTTCAATGCGTCGAGGATGCGGTCGGCCGCATCCGGAGTGAGGTGCTCGTGGTACTCGCCATCCACCCACATCATCGGCGCGCGCACGCAGCCGGCGAGGCATTCCTCTTCCTCGATCAGGTGGATGCGGCCATCGGGCGTGCTCTCGCCGAGGCCGATGCCGAGCTTTTTCTCGACGTGTGCGACCAGCTCGTCAGCGCCGTTGAGCCAGCACGAGATGTTGGTGCAGATCGACACCTTGTGGCGCCCGCACGGATGGGTGTGGAACAGCGAATAGAAACTTGCGACCTCGTAGGCCTGCGTCGCCGGGATGCCGATATAGGCCGCAACCGCGCCGATCAGCTCGTCCGACAGGTGGCCGCCGTTCTGGTTCTGCGCGATGCGCAGGCCGGCGAGCACCGCGCTGCGACGGCGGTCGGCCGGATATTTCGCCAGCCAGCGGTCCAGTTCGGCGCGCGAATCGGCGCTGAGCAGCACCATCGGGTCGACGGCGGCCGGGACCGCCTGCTGGTTGCGGGCCTTCATCGATCGATCTCTCCGAATACGATGTCGAGCGTGCCGATCACCGCGACGACGTCGGGCAGCATGTGGCCGCGCACGATCTCGTCCATCGCCGACAGGTGGGAGAAGCCGGGGGCACGCAGCTTGACGCGGAAGGGCTTGTTGGCGCCGTCGGAGATGATGTACGCACCGAACTCGCCCTTCGGCGCCTCGACCGCGCAATAGACCTCGCCGGCGGGCGTCGCATAGCCCTCGGTGAACAGCTTGAAGTGGTGGATCAGCGCTTCCATGTCGTCCTTCATCTCGACACGGGAGGGTGGCGCCACCTTGAAGTTGCGGACCATGACGTCGCCCGCGTTCGAACGCAGCCAGTCCACGCACTGCTTCATGATCCGGCAGGACTGGCGCATCTCCTCGACGCGCACCAGGTATCGGTCGTAGCAATCACCGTTGACGCCGACCGGGATGTCGAAATCGACCTTGTCGTAGGCGGCGTAAGGCTGCTTCTTGCGCAAATCCCAGGCAATGCCCGAACCACGCAGCATCGGCCCGCTCATGCCCATGCGCAACGCCATCTCGGGGGGCACCACACCGATATTGACGGTGCGTTGCTTCCAGATGCGGTTGTCGGTCAGCAGCGTCTCGTACTCGTCGACGCGCTTCGGGAAGTCTTCGCAGAAGGCATCGAAGAAATCGAGCATCGAGCCCTGGCGCCACTCGTTGCGGCGCTTGAGGTCGGCGCCTTTGGTCCAGGGGCTCTCGTGGTACTGCGGCATGCGCTCGGGCAGGTCGCGGTAGACGCCGCCGGGACGGTAGTAGGTCGCATGCAGGCGTGCGCCGGAGACCGCCTCATAGCAGTCCATCAGCTCTTCGCGCTCGCGGAAGGCGTAGAGGAACAGCGTCATGGCGCCGAGGTCGAGCGCGTTCGAGCCCAGCCACATCAGGTGGTTGAGGATGCGCGTGGTCTCGTCGAAGAGCGTGCGGATGTACTGCGCACGGACCGGCGCCTCGATGCCGAGCAGACGCTCGATGGCACGCACGTAGGCGTGCTCGTTGCACATCATCGACACGTAGTCGAGGCGGTCCATGTACCCGATTGACTGGTTGTAGGGCTTGCTCTCGGCGAGTTTCTCGGTGCCGCGGTGCAGCAGTCCCACATGCGGGTCGGCGCGGACGATGGTCTCGCCGTCGAGTTCGAGCACCAGGCGCAGCACGCCGTGCGCGGCCGGATGCTGCGGCCCGAAATTCATCGTGTAGTTGCGGATTTCGGCCATGGCTCAGTTCGCCTTGCCTGCGGCTTCGTTCTGCGCCTGCAGCCAGCGCGAGTCCTCGCGGACCACCCGCGGCACACCGACGCGCGGCTCGATCGACACCGGCTCGTAGACCACGCGACCCTTGTCGGGGTCGTAGCGCACCTCGACGTTGCCGGTCAGCGGGAAGTCCTTGCGGAAGGGATGGCCGACGAAACCGTAGTCGGTGAGGATGCGGCGCAGGTCCGGATGGCCTTCGAAGACGATGCCGAAAAGATCGAAGGCCTCGCGCTCGAACCAGTTGGCCGCGCCCCAGATCTCGACCAGCGAGGGCACCACCGGCAGGGCGTCATCGGCCGCGAAGCAGCGCAGGCGCAGGCGCAGGTTGTGTTCGATCGAGAGCAGGTGCACGACCACGGCATAGCGATTCGGGATGCCGGCCGGACGTGGGCGATTGTCCCAGGCGAAACGGCCCGGGCCGAGGCCGGTCACGCCGCGCGAAAAGCCCTCGTCGGTGACCGCATCGGTTTCCCACTCGTCCTGGCCGTAGCCCAGGTAGTCGACGCCGCAGAGGTCGATGAGCTGCTGGAAACGGAAGGTGCGCTCGTCGCGCAGGCTCTTGGCGACTTCCAGCAGGCGATCGGGCGAGACCTCGATGGTGTACTGCCCGAGGGCCTCGCGCGCCGACTCGATGGCCTCACCGAAGTGCGCCTTCAACTGTTCGATCAGGGACGCAGGAGCTTCTGGAGTCATGGCTCAGGCCGCGATGGAGTTGGTGCGCCGGATCTTCTTCTGCAACTGCAGGATCCCGTAGATCAGCGCCTCGGCCGTCGGCGGGCAGCCCGGCACGTAGATGTCGACCGGCACCACGCGATCGCAGCCGCGCACCACCGAATAGGAGTAGTGGTAGGAGCCGCCGCCGTTGGCGCAGGAGCCCATCGAGATCACCCACTTGGGGTCGGGCATCTGGTCGTAGACCTTGCGCAGGGCGGGCGCCATCTTGTTGACCAGCGTGCCGGCCACGATCATGACGTCGGACTGGCGCGGGCTGGGGCGGAAGACGATGCCGTAGCGGTCGAGATCGAGCCGCGAGGCGCCGGCATGCATCATCTCGACGGCGCAGCAGGCCAGGCCGAAGGTCATCGGCCACATCGAGCCGGTGCGCGCCCAGTTGATCAGCGCGTCCGCACTGGTCACCGCGAAACCGCGCTGGATCAGCGGATTGTCGGCTTCCGGGCGAAGGATGTCATCGACCGTGCCGATCGGCGCCGGGTTGTGAAAGACCTCGCTCAATCCCATTCGAGCGCTCCCTTCTTCCATTCGTAGATGAAGCCGATCACCAGAAGGCCCAGGAACACGCCCATCGAGGCGATGCCGTGCCAGCCGATCTCGTCGAGCACCACCGACCACGGGAAGAGGAAGGCGATCTCGAGGTCGAAGATGATGAAGAGGATCGCGACGAGGTAGTAGCGCACGTCGAACTTCATGCGCGCGTCCTCGAAGGCCTCGAAGCCGCACTCGTAGGGCGAGAGTTTTTCGCTGTCGGGGCGGCGCGGACCGAGCAGCGAGCCCAGGGAGAGCAGGGCGATGCCGATCACGCTGGCCACGACGAGGAACAGGGCGATGGGCAGGTACTCGACTAGATCCATGCCTTCGTTGCTCCGGTGTTGAAACGAGGATTGCTGATCCCGCGAAACCGCAGCCCGGCGCGGGGCCGGGCTGTGGGGGTCCTGCTATGGGCGCCCTGCGCGAGACAGGACACCCCTGATTGGTGCCGTCGGACGGACTCGAACCGTCACGGGTTGCCCCACTACCACCTCAAAGTAGCGTGTCTACCAATTCCACCACGACGGCATTGCTGAACCTCGTGAAGCGGGCGCGATTATGGCGTGTCCTGCTTCGGCTGTGTGTTGCTTTCGGTACCTTCTGCAGCCGGCGTGGCCGCACCCGTTGCGGAGTCTGCCGGAGCCGCCTCGGCGCCGGACTCGACATTGGTCGCATCTCCCGCGGGCGCCGCCGGGACATCGCCGGCCGCCGGCGTGTCGGAGCTGGTGCTCGCCGCAGGGGCGGCCGGGACTTCGGTGCTCGGCGCCGGCACGGCCGGGGTCTCGCCGGCGGGCGGGATCTGACCCATCACGCCGAGATCGACCGCCTGATGATTTTCGTTGAAGCGCGTCTCGTAGACCGCCATGCCCAGCGAAAGCGCGAAAAAGGCCACCGCGAGCCACTTGGTCGACTTCGACAGGAAGTTCGACGAGCCGCGCGAGCCGAAGACGGTGCCCGAAGCGCCGGCGCCGAAGCCCGAGCCTGCTGCGGCGCCCGATCCGCGCTGGAACATGATGAAGGTGATCATGGCCACGGCCACGACCAGGTAAATCAGGATCATCGCGACTTTCATAGGAAAACGATCAACCTTCCTGGTTGGCGGCACGACAAATGGCGGCGAACTCCGAAGGCACCAGTGCGGCACCACCGATCAATCCGCCGTCGATGTCGGCCTGGGCAAACAGCTCCGCCGCATTGGCGGCCTTGACGCTGCCGCCGTAGAGGATCCGAACGAGACCCGGAAGCATAGCATCGAGATTTCCGAGTGCGCCACGGACCCGTGCATGCACGGCCTGCGCCTGTTCAGGCGAGGCGGTGCGCCCGGTGCCGATCGCCCAGACCGGTTCATAGGCGAGCACGGCGCGCGCGAGCCCGGCGGCGCCGCAGCGCAGTGCGACGGCATCGAGCTGGCGCAGCACCACCGCGTCGGTCTGCCCGGCCTCGCGCTCGTCCAGCGTCTCGCCGAGGCACAGCACCGGGGTCAGGCCGGCGGCCAGCGCGCGTTCGAACTTGGTGGCGACCACTTCGTCGCTCTCGCCCAGCAGGTGGCGCCGTTCCGAATGGCCCACCAGCACGTGGGTGGCGCCGATATCCCCGAGCATTTCGGCCGACACCTCGCCGGTGTAGGCGCCGTTGGTCCAGCTCGCGAGGTCCTGGGCGCCGACCATCAGCCGGGTGCCACTGGCGGCGGCCAGCGCGGTATCCAGGTGCACAAAGGCGGGCAGGATGCCGACTTCGCACGCACTGCACTCGCCAGCCAGCGATGACGCGGCGGACGCCCAGGCACTGGCGTCGGCGCGCAGGCCGTTCATCTTCCAGTTACCGAGTACCAGCTTGCGGCGTGTCATCGCGAGCCCCTGTGGAAAGGGCGCGCACCATAGCCGGGCGCCGCGGCAGCGGCAAGCCTTGCCCGCCGCTTGCCCGGCCGCCGGGCGGGCGCTTTCCTTGTGGTATCGGCA
>JANJUH010000089.1 GCA_024710675.1 Lysobacterales bacterium | reverse complement strand
GCCGGCGTGATCGCCGACTGGGCGGCACAACGTGGCATCGGCATGTCGGCCTTGGTCAGCCTCGGCGACGGGTTGGATGTCGACATCGCCGAAGTGCTGGATCATTTCGCCGCCGATCCCGCCACCCGCGCCGTGCTGGTGCATATCGAGGACCTCGGCGAGGCGCGCCGGCTGCTGTCTGCGGCGCGTGCGCTGGCGGCACGCAAGCCGGTCGTCGTGTTGTCCCCGAGCGAGGCCGGGAGGGCGCCGGCCAATCCCGACGCCGGCTGGTCGGATGAGGTTCGGGCGGCGGCCTTTCGCCGTGCCGGCTTGCTGCAAGTCGAGGATCTCGAGGACTTCTGTGCGGCAGCCAATGTCGATCTCCCGGCCTGGCCACACGCGGGTTCGCGCTTCGCCATCGCCGGCAATGGCCTGGCCCTGGGCGCGCTGGCGGCCGATGCCGTGCTGGCGACCGGCGGCGAGCTTGCCGACCTGGCGCCGGCCACCCTGCAGCGCCTGCGCCGGGTGCTGCCGGCGCGCGCGGCGGTGGGCAATCCGCTCGACCTGCAGCGCGACGCCGACGCCGGCCGTTACCGCGCTGCCGTTGCGGCGCTCGCCGCTGATCCGGGTGCCGACGTCGTGCTCGTGCTGCACCATCCCACCAGTTTCAGTCGCGGCGTCGACATCGCTGCCGCCCTCGAGCCGGTACCCGACGGCCAGGCGCTGGTGCTGGCCGCCTTCGCCGGCGCCGAGCAGCAGGCGGCGCGGCGGGTGCTCGCCTCACGCCAGGTCGCCGCGTTTGCGTCGCCGGAATCGGCGGTGCGGGCCTACGGACTGAACCGGCGCTACTACCGACAGAAGGCCGAGCTGCTGCAGACCCCGCCGCCACTGCTGCGCTGGCCGCGGTTCGATCCCGCCACCCTCGTCGCCGCGCGCCAGCGCCATGCGGACGACCCGCAGCGGCTGCTGCCAGCACTGCTGGCGGCCGCCGGGATCGAAGGGCGCTGGCAGACCGGTGCGTCGCAGCATTCGATGCTAGGCCTGCGCTGCCACCCGCAGCTTGGCCCGCAGGCGCATGCGCGTCGCGATGGCCAGTGGCGCGTCGAATGCCTGCCGCTCGATCGACTGCGCGCGGCCCGCCTGGTCCGCCACGCGCTGGGTGCCGAAGCCAGCGCGGACCTTGCGGCCCAGCTCGAGTCCCAGCTCCTGCTGGCGGCCGAGCTGGTGCTGGCCCAGCCGGCGATCCGGCGGCTGGAGTGGGGCGATCCGGCGCACGGCAGCCAGGGCGAGGTGCAGGCGAGCCTGGCCTACGAATGGAGCGAGGACGCGCCGGTCGTGGCGCCGGCTTTTGCGCCTTATCCCGATCACCTGCGGCGCAGCTTCGAGCCGCGCCAGCGGCCGGAGGAATGGGCCGATGGCCGTGCTCTGGTGCTGCGCGCGATCAGGGCCGAGGACGAGCCGGCCCTGCGCGAGGGCTTCACCCGGTTGTCGCCGGAGGAGGTGCGGATGCGCTTCCTCTACCCGCTGAAGGCGATGACCCACGATCTGGCCGCGCGCCTGACCCAGCTCGACTACGACCGCGAAATGGCCCTGGTGCTGGCCGACGACCTGCCCGCCGGGCAGGCGCGCCTGTACGGCGTGGTGCGCGCCAGCTTCGATGCGCGGCGCGAGGAGGCCGAGTTCGCCATCGTCATCCCGCGCGTGCTCTCGGGGCAGGGCCTGGGCACGCTGATGCTGGGGCGCCTGATCGAGCTCTGCCGCGCTGCGGGCCTGCGCCGCATCGTCGGTGACACCCTGCCCGAGAACAGCGCGATGCGCGGGCTCGCCCGCAAGCTCGGCTTTGCCGAGGAAATGCGCGACCACCTGGTGAGGTTGAGCCTGGGGCTTTGAGAGATTTTTCGGGACTCGGGACTCGGGACTCGGGACTCGGGACTCGCGTCCAGTGACGAGCATGGTCCGCAAAGGACGCAAGGGACGCAAAGAAAAGGCGAAGGGAAGCCGGGCTGGGGGGCAGGGCGCGTGTGCCGGGTCCCGTGGGTCGGGATTCATGCCGACGCTCTTGCGACTCACCACTCACCGCTCACCATTCACCACTCACCGCCCCTCACTCACCGCATCGTGATGTCCCCCGCCACGAACTGCCAGGTGCGGGTGATGTGCAGGATGTCCACTTCGTCCTCGCTCGGCGGGATCGGCGGGAAGGGGGCGGCGATCTCGACGATGCGGCGGGCGGCGTCGTCGAGCACCTGCTGGCCCGAGGGCTTGATGATGTCGATGCGTTCGAGGCTGCCGTCGCGGCGGATGGCGACGGTCAGCACCAGGTTGCCGTCGAGCGAGCGCCGGCGTGCCTCGTCGGGGTAGTTGAGGTTGCCGACGCGCTCGACGCGGGCGACCCACGCGGCCATGTAGTTGGCATAGGCGTACTCGCGGGTGTTGGCCGAGATGAACTTGCGCTTGGGGCGCTTGGCGTAGGCCTCCGAGCGGCGGTCCAGCTCGGTGGCGAGCCGGGCCATTTCCATGCTGCGCTCGACCAGGGCCTCGTCTTCCGGCAACGGCCGTTGTTCGGCCGGGTCTCGCGGCGGGGCGGCGCTGACCACCAGGTCCGATTGCTCGGTGGCGAGCACCGGGGTCGGAGATTCCTCGGCCGGGCGTGGGGCCGGCGCGGTGGCCCGGACCGGGGCCGGCGCCACGCCCTCCTCCGGTTTGGGGATGGCCGACGAGAAGGGCTGCGCCGGGCGCCTGGCCTCGTCGACGGTGCCGCCGCCCGCCTGCGCCGCATTGGCGAGGAAATCCGCCTTGTCGGGCGTCTCGGTGGTCGCCGCCTGCACCAGGATCACGTCCAGCGCCGGCAGCCCTGCGGCCGGGCCCAGCTCGTCACGGAAGCCGAGGCCGAAAATCAGCACCGCGTGCACCACCAGGGCGAACAGGACGGTGACCGACAGACGGTCGCCAGCGCCGGCAGTCGGGGCACTCACGCGCGCAGTGCCTCCAGCCGGTCGAACAGCATCCCGGCAATGTTGATGCCGTAGGCGGCGTCGATCTCGCGGATACAGGTCGGGCTGGTGACGTTGACCTCGGTCAGGTAGTCGCCGATGACGTCCACGCCCACGAAGTACAGCCCGCGCCGGCGCAGTTCGGGTCCGACCTGCGCGGCGATCCAGCGGTCGCGTTCGGACAGCGGCTGCGCGCGCCCGCTGCCCCCGCGCGCCAGGTTGCCGCGGAATTCGCCGGCCTTCGGGATGCGCGCCAGCGCGTACGGCACCGGCTCGCCGTCGATCAGCAGGATGCGTTTGTCGCCTTCGCTGATTGCCGGGATGTAGCGCTGCACCATCGCCGCGCGCCGGCCCTCGGCGGTCACGGTCTCGAGGATCACGTTGAGGTTGGGATCGTCCGGGCGCAACCGGAAGATGGAGGCGCCGCCCATCGCATCGAGCACCTTGGCCACGCAATCGCCGTGTTCGGCGACGAAAGCGCGCAGGTCAGCGGCGTCACGCGCCACCAGCGTCTGCGCGCAGCACTGCGGGAAGAGCGCGGTGAACAGCTTCTCGTTGGCATCGCGCAGCGCCTGCGGACGATTGACCACGGTGACCCCGGCCGCCTCGGCACGCTCGAGGATCTGGGTGTCGTAAAGGTACTCGCCGTCGAAGGGCGGGTCCTTGCGCATCAGCACGAAATCGAAGCGGGCGGCGTCGTGCACTTCGGCCGCGTCCTGCTCATACCATCGCTGCGGGTCGTCGGCGACGCGCGTGCGCCGGGTGCGCAGTTGCGCGCGCCCGTCACGCAGCATCAGCCCCGACTGCTCCAGCACGTGGAGCTCGTGCCCGCGACGCTGGGCCTCCAGCATCATCGCGAAGGTGGAGTCCTTGTGGATCTTGATCTTCTGGATCGGGTCCATCAGGACCGCGACGCGACGGCTCATGGGCTGGATTCCGCGCGGCTGGGACGCCGCGATTGCCGGATGATGGCGTGATGGGCTTATTATGCCAACGGAAATGGGGCCGGCTTCGCGAATGGGGCTTGCAAGGCCGGCCCAGGCCAGGGATCGAGCCCCCGGGAAACGAGCGACTACAAACACTTGCAACGCAAACTTGACATCCTCTCGAAGCAGGGATAAAGAGCTTGGGGTAGTCCCTGCCGAGGCTGAGTCAGGGTGCTCGTGGGGGAGCGTAGCCGGTCGGTCACGGAGCACGCGGCGCAGTGCGCCGCGACCACAGACATGCGGAGGTGGGAGTGGACGAATCGCAGAACAAGGGCGGCCTCGCCGGACTGCGGGTCATGGTCATCGACGACAGCAAGACCATCCGTCGAACGGCCGAGACCCTGCTGAAGAAGGAAGGCTGTGACGTCGTCACGGCGACGGACGGCTTCGAGGCGCTCGCGAAGATCTCGGACCATCATCCGCACATCATCTTCGTCGACATCATGATGCCGCGGCTCGATGGCTACCAGACCTGCGCGCTGATCAAGAACAATCAGGTCTTCCGCTCCACGCCGGTGATCATGCTGTCGAGCAAGGACGGCCTGTTCGACAAGGCGCGCGGCCGCATCGTCGGCTCGGAGCAGTACCTGACCAAGCCATTCACGCGCGACGAGTTGCTGGGAGCCATCCGGCGCTACGTCGATTCCAAGGCGCTGGCAGCGGGCTGAGCCCGCCGCGGACTCCGGGGAGGGATCCATGGCCCGCATCCTGATTGTCGACGACTCGCCAACCGACACCCGCGTTTTGAGCACGCTGCTCGAGCGTGGCGGTCATTCGGTGATGACAGCCCCGAACGCCGAGGAGGGGGTGGCCCGGGCCCGTGCCGAACGGCCTGACCTGATCCTGATGGACGTCATCATGCCCGGGATGAATGGCTTCCAGGCCACTCGCACGCTGAGCAAGGATCCGGAGACCACGTCCATCCCGGTGATCATCGTCAGCACCAAGAACATGGAAACCGATCGCGTCTGGGGCCTGCGCCAGGGCGCGAAGGATTTCGTCAGCAAGCCGCCCGTCGAGCGTGACCTGCTCGCGCGCATCCAGAAGCTGCTCGGCAGCGCGTGAGGAGTGACATGGACGCCAGCCCCGACACGCTCAATCCCTTCGAGGTCCTCCTCGACCTCGAGCAGCGCAGCCTGTCGCATGTCGCCGGCCTGCCGGAGCAGCTCGACGCGCCCGGCCTGTGGCGCGGCATCGCTTTCCGGCTGGGTGACGCCTTCCTCGTCGCCAGCATCGCCGAAGTCAACGAAATCCTGATGCTGCCGGCGATCACCCCGGTGCCCGGCACCAAGGCGTGGATGCTCGGACTGGCCAATGTGCGCGGTAACCTCGTGACCGTGGTGCACCTGCGCGGTTTCCTCGAAGGCGAGCCCTTCCGGGCCACCGAGCGCACGCGCGTGCTGGTGGTCCGGCTGGCCAGCGGTGCCGTCGGCCTCGTCGTCGACGAAGTGCTGGGCCAGCGCAGCTTCCTGGACGAACAGCTGCATGGCGTGCACGTGTACGCCGATTCACCGGTCAGCCGGTACCTCGAGAACGAGTACCAGGTCGGCCAGACCAGTTGGGGCATCGTCGACGTCGATGCACTGATGCATGCAACAGAGTTCCTGCAGGCGGCGGCCTGACGGGGTGTGTCTTTCGGGGGTAGGTGTTCGAGTTGGGGGTAAACAGCGATGAGTGCGGCAGCCGGCGGTATCCAACAGCGTGAAAGCTCGACCTTGCTGACCATCCTCGTGGTGGTCCTGCTGGCAGGCCTGGTCGGGCTGGGCGCGAACTTCGTGTTCACGAACATCAACAACAACGAGGATCGCGCGGCCATCAGCCTCGCCACCGACATCCGCGTGTTGTCCCAGCAGCTCGCCAAGTTCGCCGCCGAGGCGGCGGGTTGTCGCTCCGAGGCATTAGACGAGCTTAAGGACAAGAAGGAGACCATCCAGGCGCACATCAACAAGCTGACCGTGGGCGATCCGCAGGAGGGCGTGCCCTCCATCGGCAAGAACCCCGAGGTGCAGCAGGCGCTGGACAACGTGACCCGCACCTGGGCGCCGATTCGCGAGGCGGCCGACAACATCCTGGCGCGCCAGGAGGTCGTCGAGCAGCTCAACGACACCGCCCTCGAGTTCCAGACCAAGGTGCCGCTGCTGCAGGCGCGCTCGGACGAGATCACCAAGCTGCTCGCCGACCGCGGCGCCGCCCAGGACCAGATCTACATCGCCGGCCGCCAGGTGACGCTCGCCGACCGCATGCTGCGCCGCCTGAACGAAGTGCTGCAGGGTGGCGAAACCGCCTCCACCGCGGCCGACGGCTTCAACCGCGATGCCGCCGTGTTCGGGCAGGTGCTCGATGGCCTGCAGAACGGCGCCGCCGAACAGGGCATCCGTGCCATCACGGTGCCCGAAGCGCGCAATGTGCTCGACGAGATCTACGGCATCTTCCAGGAACTCGGCCAGTACGTCGAAAGCATCACCACCGGCGCAGTCGACCTGATCGACGTGCGCGAAGCCGCCAACACGGTGTCGCTGGAGTCCGAGCAGTTGCTGGTCGAAGCCGAGACGTTGTCCGCCGAGTACGGTTCACAGGCCGGCCGCCGCACTTTCCCCTCGCTGCTCGCAGCGGTCGTCTCCGGTGCCGCGGCGGTGCTCTCGCTGCTGCTGTTGGCGGTCTTGATCTACCTCGACCAGGCGCGGCGCTACAAGATCACCGCCGACCTCAACCAGCGTAACCAGGAAGCCATTCTGCGACTGCTGGACGAGATGGGCTCGCTCGCAGAAGGCGACCTCACCGTCAAGGCGACCGTCACCGAGGACATCACCGGCGCGATCGCGGACTCGATCAACTTCGCGGTCGAGGCGCTCCGCAGCCTGGTGACCACCATCAACGAGACCGCCGTGCAGGTGGCCGCCGCCGCCCAGGAAACCCAGGCGACCGCGATGCATCTGGCCGAAGCCGCCGAGCATCAGGCGCAGCAGATCACCTCGGCCTCGGCCGCGATCAACGAGATCGCGGTCTCGATCGACGAGGTCTCGCGCAACTCGGCCGAGAGCGCGGACGTCGCGCAGCGCTCGGTGCAGATCGCCGGCAAGGGTGCCGCGATCGTGCGCCAGACGATTCAGGGCATGGACAACATCCGTGACCAGATCCAGGAAACCTCCAAGCGAATCAAGCGCCTGGGTGAGTCGTCACAGGAAATCGGATCGATCGTCGAACTGATCAACGACATCGCCGAACAGACCAACATTCTTGCTCTTAACGCCGCCATTCAGGCCGCATCCGCCGGTGAAGCGGGTCGCGGCTTCGCGGTCGTCGCGGACGAAGTGCAGCGACTCGCCGAACGCGCCTCGAACGCCACGAAGCGAATCGAAACGCTGGTGCAGACGATTCAGTCCGACACCAACGAAGCGGTGAGTTCGATGGAACAGACGACCGCGGAAGTGGTCGCAGGTGCCCGTCTGGCCGAAGACGCGGGTCTGGCCCTGGGCGAGATCGAAAAGGTGTCGAACGACCTCGCCGACCTGATTCAGAACATCTCGCTCGCCGCGCGCCAGCAGTCGGCCGCCGCGACCAACATCTCGGCGACGATGAACGTGATTCAGGAGATCACCACGCAGACCTCGGTCGGTGCCAGCCAGACGGCGGAATCGATCGGAAACCTTGCCCAGCTCGCAGCCGACCTCCGCCGATCGGTGGCGGACTTCAAGCTGCCGACCTGAGGTGAATGTGAGCTCGAGCACCGGGCGGCGGGGCATGCGTCGCAGCGCTAGGGAGGTGCATGCCGCCGGCATGCACCTGAGCGGAGAGACAGGAGTCCGCGAATGAGGCTTCAAGACGACATCGATTTCACGACGCTGACCTGGGTCAAGCAGGAGCTGGACGACACGCTCAAGCAGGCCCAGCAGGCGCTCGAGGCCTACGTCGAGGACACCTCCGACAAGAGCCAGATGCGCTTCTGCGCGAGCTATCTGCACCAGGTGCAGGGCACGCTCAGGATGGTCGAGCTCTACGGCGCCGCCATGGTGGTCGAGGAGATGGAGCGCCTCGCTGTCGGGCTGCTCGATGGCCAGATCAAGCAGGCCGACGACGCCTATTCCGTGCTGATGCGCGGCATGGTGCAGTTGCCGGATTACCTCGAGCGACTGCAGAGCGGCCATCGCGACATTCCGATCGTGCTGTTGCCGCTGCTCAACGACCTGCGTGCCTGCCGTGGCGAGAAGTTGCTCAGCGAAACCGCGCTGTTCTCGCCGGACCTGAATGCGGAACTGCCGGCGAGCGCGGCCGGTGCCAAGACACCGCTGGCGCAGGCGCTGATCGCCGCGAACACGCAAAAGCTGCGCCTGGCCTTCCAATTCGGGCTGCTCAAGTGGTTCAAGGGCGAGGATGTCGATGGCAACCTGACGCGCCTGATCGCCATCCTCGATCGCGTCCGCAGCCTGAGTCACCAGGTCGATGCACGCCGCCTGTGGTGGGTGGGTGCGGGTGCGCTCGAGGCGGTCCTGGTCAAGGGCCTGGAATCATCGGTTGCCCTGAAGCTGCTGGTCGGTCGCGTCGATCGTGAACTCAAGCGCCTGATCGACAGCGGCGAGCCGGCCTTTGCCGCCGCGCCGCCGAGCGATGTCACCAAGGGCCTGCTGTACTACCTCGCACAGTCCACCGCTGCCTCGCAGCGCGTGCTCGAGTTGCGCGAGGTCTACAAGCTCGACAAGTTGATGCCGAGCGAGGCCGAGCTGGAGCATGCGCGCGGCGCATTGTCCGGCCACAACCGGGCGCTGCTCGACACCGTCGGTACCGCGATCAAGGAAGACCTGCTGCGCGTCAAGGATGCGCTGGACCTGTTCCTGCGCACCGGCAGCGGCAACGTCGATGACCTCGCGCCGCAAGCCGATGCGCTGCACCGGGTTGGCGACACGCTGGGCATGCTGGGTCTGGGCGTGCCGCGGCGCGTGGTGCTCGACCAGAAGGAGGTGCTCGAGCGCATCGTCGCCGGCCGGCAGACGGCGGAAGAGAACACGCTGCTCGACATCGCCGGTTCGCTGCTCTATGTCGAGTCATCGCTCGACGATCACATCGAGCGCCTCGGCGCCGAGCAGAAGCGCGAGACGGTGCCGACCTCCGGCTTCGAGCTGCCGCAGGCCGAAGTCCGCAAGATCCTCGAGGCGACGACGAAGGAGGCCTCCGACAACATCCAGCAGGCCAAGCAGGACATCGTCGCCTTCATCGAATCGCCCTGGGACCACAGCAAGATCGAGCAGATCCCGCGCTTGCTGGACGAGATCGCCGGCGCGCTGCGCATGATGAACCTGCCGGAAGCCGCCGAGCTGATGCAGGGTGTCGTGCGCTTCACCGAGATCGAGTTGCTGCAGCACCGGCGCGTGCCGTCGGGCGAGCAGCTCGACCTGCTGGCCGATGCCATTGCCTCGATCGAGTTCTACCTCGAGGCCGTCAAGGAGGGCCGGCGCAATCGCGACCGCATCCTCGAAGTCACCCGCGAGAGTCTGGAAGCGCTCGGTTACTGGCCGCTGCGGGGGGCCGGGGACGAAGCCGGCGCAGAGCCCGAGGGCACGCCCGCCGATGCGGTCGAACCCACGGGCGAGACCTTCCCGACCTTTGCCGACGATTTCAGCACCGAGCGGGTCGAGGTCGCGGCTGAGGAACCAGCCATCGATGCCGTTGCGCCCTTGGTCGAGGAGCCATTGCCCCTCGCCCCGGAGACCGTATCGGAATCGCTGACGGAACTGAGTTTCGATCTGTCCTCGCTCGAGGAGGCAGCGGCACCGGAAGCGTCGGTCGAGCCCGTTGTCGCGTCCGCCGAAGAACCCATGGCGCCGGTGGCTGTCGAAATCGCCCCGGGCGAAGGGCTCGAGTCGCTGGTGATCGGTGAGCCTGCCGCAGAGGCGCTGGCGCCGAGCGTTCAGGATCTCGCCGGGCTGGATCTGTCGGCCGAAGCTGCGCCTGAGGCGCCTCCGCTCGAGGCCGCGGCCGGGGAACTGGCTGTACCCGAAGCGCCGGTGGCCAGTGAGCCGGTGGTGGCCGAAGCGCCGGTGGCCGAGGCGCCGGCCCCCGTCGTGCCGGCGGCCGCGCCGGCACCCGTGATGCCTCCCGTGCCGCCGGGCATCCAATTGCCCGATGTCGGATTCCACTCGGTTCCGTCGGACGAGATCGACGACGAGATCCGCGAGGTCTTCGTCGAGGAGGTGCAGGACGAACTCGACAACCTCAATCGCCAGTATCCCCTGTGGAAACACGATCTCGGCGATCTCGAGAAGCTCAAGCCGGTTCGTCGTTCCTTCCACACCTTGAAGGGCAGCGGACGGCTGGTCGGTGCGCTCGCGATCGGCGAGTACGCGTGGAAGATCGAGAACATGCTGAATCGTGTGCTCGACAAGACCATCCAGCCGACACCCGCCGTCCTGGACCTGCTCGACAACGCGATCGACGCCTTGCCGGGCATGCTCGCGGCGCTGAAGGGTGAGGGCCAGCCCTCGGCCAACATCGGTTACATCATGTGGGTGGCGGACCAACTGGCCAGCGGACAGGAAGTCTGGCTCCCAAAATCCTCGCCCGCCCCGGTGGCCACGGCTGAAATTGAGCCGGCCTCGGAGGCGGGCAGTGCGGCAACGGTCGATGCGGAAGCGCTTGTCGCCGAAGTGCCAGCGGACGGGGAAGTGATCGGAGACGACGCTGTCGCGGTAGAGGCTGCCAGCGAAGCGCTCGTCGACGACGAGAGCGTCGCCGAGGAGATCGTCGCCGAGGAGCCTGT
>JANJUH010000076.1 GCA_024710675.1 Lysobacterales bacterium | reverse complement strand
GTGCATCCGTTGCCGGTACTGGCCGAGAACTTCCTGCTGACGCTGCCGGCGATGATGTTCCCGGAAGGCTTCGCCACCGGCGGGCTCGTCACGCTGCTGGTCGCCTACCGCCCGCACTGGGTCGCCACCTTCCACGACTTCAGCTATCTCGGCAGTGCCGAGGCGCCGAAGCCATGAACCGACCGCAGAACCGCTATCGTTGGATCCCATGACGACCGACAAGACCACCCATTTCGGCTACCGCGAGGTCGCCGTCCAGGAAAAGCAGGCGCTGGTCGGCGAGGTCTTCTCGCGCGTCGCCTCGCGCTACGATCTGATGAACGACCTGATGTCCATGGGCCTGCACCGGCTGTGGAAACGCCATTTCGTCGACACCGCGGGCCTCAGGCCCGGCCACCGCGTGCTCGACCTGGCCGGCGGGACGGGCGACATCAGCAAGCTCGCCGCCGGAATCGTCGGCGACGAGGGACTGGTGGTGCTGACCGACATCAACGGGCCGATGCTGGCGCGCGGGCGCGATCGCATGCTCGACGCGGGGCTGTCGACACGCGTCACCAGCGCCCGCGTCAATGCCGAGGCGCTGCCCTTCCCGGATTCGAGCTTCGACTGCATCACCATCGCCTTCGGACTGCGCAACGTCACCGACCAGCCACGCGCGCTCGCCGAGATGCGGCGCGTGCTGAAGCCCGGTGGACGGGCCCTGGTGCTGGAGTTCTCCGAAGTCCGTGCCCCGCTGCTGAAGCCTGCGTATGACATCTACTCCTTCACCGTGCTGCCGCTGCTCGGCCGGCTCGTTGCCGCCGACGAGGCCAGCTACCGCTACCTCGCCGAGTCGATCCGCAAGCACCCGAACCAGGCGGCGCTGGCGGGCCTGATGACAGGCGCCGGCTTCGAGGATGTCGAAGTGCGCAACCTGCTCGGCGGCATCGTCGCGATTCACAGCGGGCGGGTGTATTGAAGGGCGGTGAGTGGTAAGTGGTAAGTGGTAAGTAGAAGCCGCGCTGTCCGAGGCTGCGAGCTGTTACCTACCACTCACCACTTACGGCTTCACTACCCCCCTGTCCCCTCCCGCCCGCCCCTTCCGTTTGGCCTCTAGGGCGATTGCGCGATCGGCTTGCCGGGCGGGTGTCGCTGCGGACTACAATGGCCGGGGAAGGGGACTGACGATGGAAGGCGCTCGCGTGATGGCGAAAAAGGAGTTCGATACGCTGACCACGCAGCGCGGCAGTCTGGCCAAGCTGGCCGAGGCGATCGCGAGCAAGACGAGCGCCTACCTGACGATCACGCAGGGCGAGGGTGAGGGCAAGCGGGTCAAGCTCGGCGATGTGCCGGTGACGCTCGGGCGTTCGGCCGATTGTGATTTCCGCCTTCCCAACCGTGCGATCTCGCGCCTGCACTGCCGGGTCTGGCGCGACAACAGCGGCTACTGGGTGCGCGATCTCAATTCCACCAACAAGACCTACCTCAACGATCGCCCGGTGGTCGAAGCGCGGCTCAAGGATGGTGATTTCATCTCCGTGGGCGGCACCGTGGTGCAGTTCACCCAAGAACAGGACATCGACCACCAGGCCCAGGGCGAGTTCTTCGACATCCTGACCCAGGACCCGCTGACCGGCGTCGGCCAGCGCCGCGTCTTCGAGCAGTCGCTGGACCAGGAGATCGTCCGCAGCGCCCGCCGCGGCCGCACCTTCGTGCTGGCGATCATCGGCGTCGACGAGATGAGCCGGCTCAACCGCGAATGGGGCAAGCATGTGGGCGACGAGGTGCTCAAGCAGGTGGCCAAGGCGCTCAAGGCCGGTCTGCGCGCCGAGGACCTGATCGCGCGCCATGCCGGCGACCAGTTCTCCGCACTGCTGCCGGAAACCTCGCGCGAAGAAGCCGAACCGCTGCTCAACTCGGTGCGTTCGGCGGTCGCCAACGTCGAGTTCTTCGTGCAGGGACAGAGTCGCCAGGTGACGGTGTCGATCGGCGCCATCGAGTACACCGCCGAGGTGAAGAACGCCGAGGACGCGCTGGGGCGCGCCGAAAAACGGCAACTGGCCGCACGCGAGGGCGGGCGCAACCGGGTGGTGTTCTGAGGGAAGATCAGGAGCGTCGGGATGAATCCCGACCCACCGGACTCGCGATGCTCTTGTGGGTCCGGATTCATCCGGACGCTCTGGCTACAGCCCCCGCCCACAGCGCGCACGCCGCCGCGTTCGGATGGTAGCCATCGGCAGCGAAGGCCGCCGGATCGTCGGGCACCGGCGTTGGCAGGTGGCGTACCCGCCGTCGCGCTCTGGCGACGCTCGCGGCGATGCCGTCGAGGCGTGCTGCACGCCAACCAAAGACCGTCGCCAGCGGCTCGGGTAGCGCCGGGAAGCGCTGCATCGGCGGGATGCCGGCCAGCAGCACGGTTGCCGCTGGGGCCCGTTCCGCGAGCACATCGAGCAGTCGCGACAGCCGTTCGCGATAGGCGCTCCCCAGTGTCAGCGCGGTGGTGTCGTTGACACCGACCGACAGGAAGATCCAGTCCGGCGTCGGAGTGAGCTCGAGGCGATCGAGCGCGGCGAGCAGGGCGGCCGCCGTCCAGCCATTGGTGCCGATGGCGCGCCATTCCACGCATATGCCGTGATGCTGGGCGAGCGCGCGGGCGAGTTGGCCAGGCATGGC
>JANJUH010000495.1 GCA_024710675.1 Lysobacterales bacterium | reverse complement strand
ATCCGAGCTTGAGCTGGAATGCCCAGCTCACGGCCGGCGGCTGGCAGCTCACGCGGGTGGAATTGCGCTGAGGCCAAGGCAGGGCGCCCGGGGACGGGCGCCCTCCAGTGTCCGCCACGCGCCGGGTTGTGGAGGGCGCCGCTCCCGCGGCGCCGCTGCGGCTTGTGGGGCCGCGCGTGTCGCGCGAAGGGGTCAGGCCTCCTGCAACTCGATCAGTCCCGCCGCGGCCAGTTCCCCGGCCAGGCGCAGGAGGTCGGCCTCGAGTCGTTCGCGCTCGACATCGAACTCGCCGAGCAGCGTGTCGATCGCTTCGCCGAGGCTGCATTCCCCGCTCGTGATCAGCTCCCACATCCGCGTTCCGACCGGATTGAGGCCGAAGTAGGTCTCGGTCTTGAGGTCGAGCAGCACGGCTTCGCCGCCCAGGTTCTGGAACAGCACATCGGGCGAGGGCAGGGCGCGGGTGGTGAGGGTGCTTGTCATGGGGGAGGCGCGGGCCGGGACTGGGTGCAGTCTAATCGTCGGCGAGCCGGGTCGCTGGAAGCTTTCCGGCAGGCCAGTCGAGCGCGGGCCACGCGTCGGGCTCGACGGCGTGCGCTGCCAGCGCGGCCAGGAAGCGCTGGCGCGGCCAGCTTTGCGCCCCCAGGCTGAGCAGGTGCGGTGTCTCGACCTGGCAGTCGATCAGCGGCCAGTGGTCCCGGGAGAGCGTCCGGCACAGCCACCAGAGCGCCAGTTTGGAGGCATCGGGAGCGTGGCTGAACATCGATTCGCCAAAGAACACGCGCCCGAGCGCCAAGCCATAGAGGCCACCGACCAGCGTGCCCTCATGCCAGATCTCGACGCTGTGGGCGATGCCCAGCCGGTGCAGGCGGGCATAGGCTTCGGCCATGCCGGCACCGATCCAGGTGCCGCGCTGGCCCGGGCGTGGCGTTGCCGCGCAGTGGTGCAGCACGCCCAGGAAGGCCTGGTCGACCGACAGTTCGAAGCCGCCATGGCGGGCGCGCTTGCGCAGGCTGCGGCTGGCCTTGAAGTCGGTCGGCGCCAGCACCAGGCGCGGGTCGGGCGACCACCACAGGATCGGCTCGCCCGGCGAGTACCACGGGAAGATGCCGCGGCGGTAGGCGGCGACCAGGCGTGTTGGTGACAGGTCGCCGCCGATCGCCAACAGCCCGTTGGGTTCGGCGAGCGCCGTGGCGGGATCGGGAAAGGACGTCGTCCCGCCGTCGAGCGTGGTCAGTGGCATTCCGAGCCCGCCGATGGATCAGCCCTTCTTGAGTGCGGCCAGTTCCTCGCTGGCGAGCTTGAAGTCCTCGTCGATCGCCAGTGCTGCCTCGAAAGCAGCGATGGCCTCGTCACGCCGTCCCAGGCCGCGCAGGATCTGGGCGCGGCGGTAGTGGGCGCCATCGAGGGAAAAGTTCTCCGGGTAGACATCGAGCGCGATCAGCTCGTCGAGAATGGCCAGACCCTCTTCGGCGTTCTCGCCGGATAGCGCGGCGAGCTTGGCGCGCTGGTAGCGCAACAGCGGATGCCCGGGATCGATCGCGAGCGCCGCGTCGATGATCGCGCGCGCCTCGCCGTACTCCTGCTGCGCCATGTGACGGCCCGCCAGCACGCCGACGACATCGGCATTGGCCGGTTCCAGCGCGAGTGCCTCGCGCATCTCGGCAAGGTAGCCCTCGATGTCCTTGTCCATCGCCTTCAGCAGCGCCTGGGCGCGATGGCCGGCGGCGGCCGACAGCGTGGCGATGCGCCCGGCGATGGCCTTCGCCTCGTCCTTGTCGCCGCCCATCATCCCGGGTGCCGACAGGTGGAATTGCATCAGCGCGAACTGCGCCTTGACGTTGCCCGGTTCGAGTTCGACGGCCTTCTCGAGCGCGTCCTTGACGTCACCGGCCAGGCCCATCGCCTTGAACATGCCCGAGCGCATCGCCAGTTGGCCGGCACTGGCGCCCAGCCAGTAGGCAGCCTGGGCGCTGCCGGGCTCGCGCTTCTGCCAGGACTCGGCCACCTTGTGGGCACGCTCGTAATCGGCACGGGCGAGCAGGTCCGCCACTTCGGCCGAGGGATCGGCCACGGCGAGCGTGGAGGACAGCAGCAGGGCGAGCGGGCAGAGGCTGCGCAGGCGCATGGGTCAGTTCCAGCGGTGGAGGTGGTGCCGGGATAGCGGTGCCGCGGGTAACCGAAGGTGAACCGCGCGGATTGTCGCGAGCCCGGTTCAGTCGCCGCCAACGGGCAGGTCGAAGGCCAGGATCGAGGCATCGTCGCTCGGCAGCGCGCCGCCGGCGAAGCGTGCGAGCTCGGCCATGACCGCGGCTACATCGGCTTCCGGATGGCCGCCCAAGGTCAGGCTGTGGGCCAGCGCATCCGGCGCGAAGGCGGTGCCTGCCGGCGAGCGGATCTCGGCGACGCCATCGGAATAGAGCACGACGCGCTCGCCATGGTCGAGGTCCAGTTCTTCGGCCTCGAAGGCGGCACCGGAGTCGATGCCGAGCGGGATGCTGCCGCGGCCGCCGAGCGGGCGGCTGCCGCCGCGGGCCGTGATTCGCGTACCAAGGCCGTGGCCGGCATCGACATAGCGTATCCGTCGTACTGCGGAATCGACGATGCCGATCCAGGCGGTCGCGAAGCGGCCGCCACCGACACGACTGACGTAGCGGTTGCAGCGGCGGGCGGCGGTCGCCGGATCGCCGGTCTCGAGCAGCTCGGCGTGCAGGTAGGCCTGTACGCTGGCCATCAGGAAGCCGGCGCCGACGCCGGCTCCGGCGACGTCTCCCAGGATCACCGCGCAGCGGCGCTCGTCCACGGCAAAGACATCGACCAGGTCGCCCGCCACCAGGCGTCCGGGATGGACGTGCAGGGCGTAGCGGGTGCCGGCAGCGAGGCCCTGTTGGACCGGCAGGATGCGCCGCTGCACGTCGCGGGCCTGCTCGAGGTCGGCCGCCAGGCGTTGGTGGCGGCGTTCGATGTCGCGGCGCTCGAAGTTGCCCAGGGTCAGCCCAGCCAGGCGCGCGAGGGCATGGGCGAATTCGGCGGCATCGGCACGCTGGCGGCGATCCGGTGTCGCCAGTTCGACGAGCAGCAGCGCGCGCACCTCCTCGTCGACGCGCAAGGCGACGGCCAGCAGCGCCCGGGTGGCGGACTCGCCGGGCAGGGCGACATCGGCCTGCACCACGCCGCCGGCCCGTGCTGCGTCGAGCATCTCGGGCGGCAGCGGCGGCGCGGCCACGCCTTCGGGCTGTGCCGCTGCCAGGATCCAGCCGTCCTCCACCCCGACCCAGACCGTGCTGTTGCGGGCGTTGGTGCCACGGCGGGCGAAATCGGCGAGATGGCGGGTGATCAGCGCGGCATCATCGACCGCCGACGTCGTGGCGGCGAACTCGACCAGCAACTCCAGCCGGCGCTCGGCCGCCAGCAGCGGTGTCGCGATCTGGGTGACGGAGCCCGCCGACACCGCGCCGGGCAGGCTGCGCGCGGCCGGCGCCTCGCTGCGGCGCACGCGGAAGCGCCAGGGGCCGATACGAATCCGGTCATGCTCGGTGATCGCGGCGGGGCGTGCCGCCTCGACCGGGCGATCGTTGACAAAGCTGCCGGCGCGGCTGCCGAGGTCGCGCAGGTATAGCTGCCCGCCGGCCGCCTCGAAGGCCGCATGGCGACGCGAGACGCCTGGATCGGGCAGCACCAGGGCGCAATCGGCGCTGCGCCCGAGCACCAGCCCTCCGCCGAGCGGCCACTGGCGTGCCGGCAGCTCGGGGCCGCTCAGCAATTCGAGGACGAGGTCGGGCACTGCGCTCATCAATGGCGGCAATTCGCTAGCCCGGATACTTCATGAGGGCACGCGGATGATCGCGAAGGGCTTTGCGTCGGGATCTAGGCGCGAGGAGGAGCCATGGTGGTTCCATGGCGACGACGAGCAACGACGAGGCCGGCGCAAAGAACGAGCGAGAGCCGTGTGAGCGAGGACATGGCAACGGACACTGTGTCAAATCGATGCGAACGGGTAGTTGCGCATGATGACGGGGAAATCGAGCCATGTCCTCGCGACCTCGTGAAATATCCGGGGCTGGGGCCTCGACGTTATACTCGGGTGTTTACCAGCGAGCGAAGGATCCCAGCCATGCCCACCACGCTTCCGGAGATCAAGGCCGACGCCGAAAACCGCATGAAGAAGGCGGTCGAGGTGCTCAAGCAGGAACTGATGAAGCTTCGTACAGGCCGGGCGTCGGCGACGCTGCTCGATCACCTCAGGGTGTCTTATTACGGCAACGAGGTGCCGATCAGCCAGGTGGCCAACGTCTCCGTGGCCGACGCGCGCACCATCGTCGTGCAGCCCTGGGAGAAGAACATGGTCGGTGCCGTCGAGAAGGCGATCATGACCTCCGACCTTGGCCTGACGCCGAACACCGCCGGCCAGACCATCCGCATCGTGCTGCCGCCGCTGACCGAGCAACGGCGCAAGGAGCTCGCCAAGGTGGTCGCCCACGAGGGCGAGAACGCCAAGGTGGCGGTGCGCAACGT
>JANJUH010000447.1 GCA_024710675.1 Lysobacterales bacterium | reverse complement strand
CGGATGAATCCGGACCCACACCCAGTGGCTGCCTCAGGCCAGCTCCACCCGGTTGCGCCCCGCGGCTTTTGCGCGATACAGCGCCCGGTCGGCCTGTTCGACCAGCGCCATGACCTGGGTGCCGCGGGTGGGGAAGGCGCTGGCGACGCCGACGCTGACCCGCAGTTCGATGCGCGGCCCCTGCGGTGGCTGGCGGCGCGTTTCCACGGCCTGCCGAACCTGTTCGGCGCGCTGGCGCGCCTCGGCGAGGGAAATGCCGGGTAGCAGCAGGATGAACTCCTCGCCGCCCCAGCGCGCCAGGCACTCGCGCGGGCTGCGCAGGCAGGCGTGCACCGCATCGGCCACGGCCCTCAGGCAGTCGTCGCCGACCAGATGGCCGTGGTGGTCGTTGATCGACTTGAAGTGGTCGATGTCGAACATCAGCACCGAGAAGGGCTCGCCGGCTTCGGCGCTGGCTTCCCACATCAGGTCGATGCTCTGTTCGAGGAAGCGGCGGTTGTAGACCCCGGTCAGGCCGTCGCGGCGACTGACCTCGTGCAGCTGCTGGTTCGCCGTCGCGAGTTCGGCGAGCGCCGTCTCGAGTTCGCGCGTGCGTTGCTCGACCTTGTCCTCGAGCTCGTCATTGGCCGCGCGGATCAGGCGCGCCTTTTCCTGCTCGAGATCGCGGATGCGGTAGGCCAGGGCAAAGGACAGCAGTGTCAGTTCGAGTGCCGAGCCGATCTGGATGCCGTACTCGGTGATGAACCACTTCGGCAGCAGTCCGAAGGACACCATCGCGTAGGCCACGGTGCCGATCAGCAGCACGCTCCAGGCGAGCAGGAACCAACTCGCAGGCCGGTAGCCCGAGCGCGTGAGGCTGATTGCCACGTGCAGGATCAAGGGCACGATGAAGAACACGCTCGCGGTCTCGACCAGGATCGCGGTGCGGTAGGGGAGCAGCGGGCTGGCCACCAGCATGAGCACCTGCAGCGCGATGAAGCCGAGGAAGACCCGGTCCATACCCGGCCGTTGCCGTGACAGGCCCAGGAATGAGCGCGAGAACTGGGTCATCGTCGCCAGCCCGATGGCCATCGACAGGGGCATCGCGTGATTCGCCCAGGCGGGCCAATCCGGCCACAAGTACTCGAAGGCGAGGCCATTCAAGTTCATCTGCACGACGCCGAAGGTGGCGACGTAGAGCACATACCAGCCGAACACCGGTTCGCGCAGGCTGCCCCACAGGATCAGGTTGAACAGCAGCAGCGCGAGCAGGATCCCGTAATAGAGCCCGATGCCGGCCTGGCTCTCGTGGGTGCGGGCGAAGAAGGCTTCGCGCGTCAGCAGGTGCTGCGGCACCTGGACCGAACTGGCGGTGCGCACGCGCAGCAGCAACTCGACCGATTCGCCGGGCGCCAGGTCGATCAGGAAGTTGAAATGGCGGTGCTTGAGGTCGCGGCTGGCAAAGGGCGTGTGGTCGCCCGAGCGGCGGACTTCGCTGCGGCCATCGGCACGCAGGATGTGCAACTCGATCTCGTCGAGCAGGGAGTAGCTGATCAGGTAGACCCAGCGGCGCTCCTCGTGACCGGCGTCGCGGATCCGCGTTCGGAACCAGAAGTCGCCATCGGCAAAGCCGAAGACCGGTGAGCGCGTCCCGAGGTCCTGCCAGCCGGCAGCGCTGCGTACCTTGGTGAAATCGTGGCCAGCCTTGGTGTCATGCAGGACCTGGGCGTGAGGGGACAGATCGTACTCGTCGGTCCCGGGCGCCAATTCGAAGGCCGCGAGCGGACTGGCCAGTGCCAGCAGGAAGAGGACCAGCCAGACATGCAGGTACCCGCGGCGGCGCGGCGCACCTGGATCCGGCGATGGCAAGACGGACGCATTCACGGCCTGGATCGAGGCCTCGTCGCGCGGCTGGCGTTGGCTGAGCATACGCCGTCAACGCACTGGCGTGCCGGTCGGGGCCGCGCCTCTGGCGAGGCCATGTTGCCGTATGTAGGAGCGCCCTTGGGCGCGATCGGCTTTGCCGCAAGGTCTTTCGCGCGCAGAGCGCGCTCCCACATCGGCGGCGTGGTGCTGCGTGCCATCCGGTAGGAGCGCCCTTGGGCGCGATCGGCTTTGCCGCAAGGTCTTTCGCGCAGAGCGCGCTCCTACTGCCAGGCCGCCACGCAGAGCGCCGTCAGCGAACCGACGAACAGTGTCAGGAAGAGCTGCAGCAGGCCATTGGCGGCGAGCACGACGCGCACATCGCCCGGAGCCTGGATCTGGTGCTCGCGGTCCGGCTCGTCGAAGTACATGACCTTGATGACGCGCAGGTAGTAGTAGGCGCCGACCACGGCCATCACCACCGCGACTATTGCCAGCCACAGCCAACCGGCATTGATGGCCGCCTGCAGCACGTAGAGCTTGGAGAAGAAGCCCACCAGCGGCGGGAAGCCGCCGAGCGAGGCCATCACCAGCAGCATCAGGAAGGCGAGCCAGGGCTGGCGCTGGTTGAGGCCCTTGAAGTCCTCGATACGCTCGGCTTCGAAGCCCGAGTGCGAGAGGGCGATGATCATGCCAAAGGCGGCGGTGGTCATCAGCGCGTAGGTGATCGCATAGAACATCGCCGCGGCATAGCCCTGCTCGCTGCCGGCCAGGATGCCGAGCAGGATGAAGCCGACGTGCGAGATCGTCGAATAGGCCAGCATGCGCTTGAGGTTGGTCTGCGCGATGGCCGCCAGGTTGCCGACCACGAGCGACATCATCGCCAGGAAGCCGAGCATCTGCGCCCAGTCCTTGACCATTGGCTCGAGGCCCTCGGCGAGCAGGCGGAAAGCCATGCCGACGGCGGCGAGCTTGGGCGCCGAAGCCAGGAACAGCGTCACCGCGGTCGGGGCGCCGTGGTAGACGTCCGGCACCCACATGTGGAAAGGCACGGCGCCGAACTTGAAGCCGATGCCGACGACGACGAAGACCACGGCAAAGGCCACGGCGACTTCGGGCTGACGGCCGCTCTCGAGCGCCTTGGCGATCAGCGTGATGTCGAGGCTGCCGGTCAGGCCGTACAGGATCGACATGCCGTAGAGCAGCAGGCCCGAGGCCAGCGCGCCCAGCACGAAGTACTTCATCGCCGATTCCGCGGCCACCGGCGAATCGCGATTCAGCGCGACCATCGCATAGGAGGACAGCGCCATCAGCTCGAGGCCCAGGTAGATCGTCAGCAGATTACCGCCCGAGATCAGGATGCACATGCCGAGCACGGCGAACAGCGCGAGCACGTAGAACTCGGGGCTGAAGAGCTTGTTCGCGCGCAGCCAGTGCTTGGCGTAGACGAAGACGATCGCTGTCGACAGATAGACGAAGAGCTTGAGGATGTCGCCGACGCCATCGCGCACGAACATGCCGCCGAGGGCGGTGTAGCGCTGGCCGACCGCAAAGTGGCGCAGCGTGAGTACGGCCGTGAGCGCCAACGTCAGGATGGCGAGGAAATGGATGATGCCGCGGCGCTTCTCGTCGATGTAGAGGCCGGCAATGAGGATCACGCAGATCATGCCGAGGAGGAAGACCTCGGGCAGCAGCGGGATCAGGGAGCTCCAGTTTTCGATCATCGTCTTGCGTCCTGTGCTCTCGTCAACCGCCGAGGATCTTGCTCTGCTGCACCTGCTGGAGCAGCGCTTCGACGCTGGCCTGCATCACCTGCACCAGCGGATCGGGCCAGAGGCCGATGGCGAGCACGCATACCGCCAGCGTGCTCATGACGATCCACTCGCGACCGTTGAGGTCCTTCAGTTCGGCGACGTGCTGGTTGCCGACATCGCCGAAGATCACCCGCTTGACCAGCCACAGCGTGTAGGCCGCGCCGAGGATCAGCGTGAGCGCGGCCAGCGCCGCCACGCCCAGGCTGGCCTTGGTGGCCGCCAGGATGACCATGAACTCGCCGACGAAGCCGCTGGTGCCCGGCAGGCCGCTGTTGGCCATCGCGAAGAGCACTGCGAAGGCGCCGATCCAGGGGATTGTGTTCATGACGCCGCCGTAGTCGGCGATCTGGCGACTGTGCACGCGGTCGTAGAGCACGCCGACGGCGCCGAACATCGCGGCCGAGATGAAGCCGTGCGAGATCATCTGGATCATCGCGCCCTGCACCGCGAGCGCTGCACTGTCCGGCGAAGCCTTGTCGAGCACCAGCGCGAAGGCGATGAACAGGCCCAGCGTCACGAAGCCCATGTGGCTGATCGAGGAATAGGCGATCAGCTTCTTCATGTCTTCCTGCGCCAGCGCGACAAAGGCGATGTAGACCACCGCGATCAGCGACAGCAGGATCATCAGCCACGCGTATTCGGCGCTGGCATCGGGGGCGATCGGCATCGAGAAGCGGATGAAGCCGTAGCCACCGACCTTCAGCATCACTGCCGCCAGCACCATCGAGCCGCCGGTTGGCGCCTCGACGTGCGCGTCCGGCAGCCAGGTGTGCACCGGCCACATCGGAATCTTGACCGCGAAGGCGATCAGGAAGGCGAAGAACAGCCAGGTCTGCTCGGTGAGGTTCAGCGACATCGAGTGCAGGTCGGCGAGCGCGAAGCTCTGGCCCTTCAGGTACAGGTACACCAGGCCCAGCAGCATGAAGACCGAGCCGAGGAAGGTGTACAGGAAGAACTTCAGGGTTGCGTAGACGCGCCGCGGGCCGCCCCAGATGCCGATGATGATGAACATCGGGATCAGCATGCCCTCGAAGAAGAGGTAGAACAGGATCGCGTCCTGCGCCGCGAACACGCCGTTCATCAGCGCAGCCAGCGCGAGGAAGGCGGCGAGGTACTGGCTCGGCTTGTACTCGATGACCTCCCAGCCGGCGATGATGACGAGCACCGTGACGATGCAGGTCAGCACGATCAGCGGCAGCGAGAAGCCGTCGATGCCGAGGTGGTACTCGATCGCAAAGCTCGGCACCCACGGCACGCGCTCGACGAACTGCATCGCAGCGGTCGTGCTGTCGAAATTCGCCCACAGCGGAATGCACAGCGCGAGTGTGGCGAGCGCCACCAGCAGGGCGAGCCATTTGGCGGCGGTGGCGTTGCGATCGCCGGCCACGAGCACGGCGACGGCGCCGCCGAGCGGCAGCCAGATCAGGAGGGACAGCAAGGGCCAGTCGGCGAGCATGGGCGTCAGTGTCTTGTTTGTTCTTGTTCGGTATGCGCGACAACGGCCGCGGCGCGGCCCTCGTGCTCTGCAAGGCGCTCCATGACCACCCTCACTTCAACAGCGCAAAGGCGCCGACGATGACGATCAGACCGAGGATCATCATGAAGGCGTAGTGGTACAGGAAGCCGGACTGCAGCCGGCGCACTGCGTGCGCGAAGCGGTCGACCAGCGCCGCCGAGCCGTTGACCATCAGGCCATCGATGACGGTCTGGTCACCGGCGCGCCAGAAGACGCGGCCGAGCAGCACGCTGCCCTTGGCGAACACGGCCTGGTACAGCTCGTCGAAGCCGTACTTGCGCTCGAGCAGTCGGTGGATCGGGGCGAGCGCGCTCTTGGCCTTGTCGGCGAGCGCGGGGTTGAACAGATAGATGTAGGTCGCGAGCCCGGCGCCGGCCAGCGCCAGCCACACCGGCGCGGTCACGAAGCCGTGCAGCGCGAAGGCCAGCGGGCCGTGGCCGAAGTGCTCGGCCATCGCCGCCAGCGGCTCGCGGCCTTCGGCGAGGTGGATCGCCGAGCCGAAGAAATCGCCGAAGAGCAGCGGGCCGGCGGTGAAGTAGCCGATCGCGAGCGAAGGGATCGCCAGCAGGATCAGCGGCAGCGTGACCACCCACGGCGTCTCGTGCGGCTTGTGGTCGCCGTGGCCGTGGCCATGGTCGTCGTGACCGTGGTGATCGTCGTGGCCATGCCCGTGGTCGTCGTGGCCGAAGCGCTCTTGCCCATGGAAGGCGAGGTAGAGCATCCGGAAGGAATAGAAGGCGGTGACCGCCACGCCGATCATCAGGCAGACGTAGGCAAAGGTGGCGCCCGGGCGGTCGGCCGCGCCGACGGCATACAGGATCGCGTCCTTCGAGTAGAAGCCACTGGTGCCCGGGAAGCCCATCAGCGCCAGCGTGCCGATCCAGGCGGTGGCGAAGGTGATCGGCATGTACTTGCGCAGGCCACCCATGCGGCGCAGGTCCTGCTCGTGGTGCATCGCGATGATCACCGAGCCCGCGCCGAGGAAGAGCAGCGCCTTGAAGAAGGCGTGCGTCATCAGGTGGAAGATCGCCGCCGAGTAGGCCGAGGCGCCGAGCGCGACCGTCATGTAGCCCAGCTGCGAGAGCGTGGAGTAGGCGACAACGCGCTTGATGTCGTTCTGGACGATGCCGATGAAGCCCATGAACAGCGCGGTGATCGAGCCGATCACCAGGATCGTCGACAGCGCGACCTCGCTGAGTTCATAGAGCGGCGACATGCGCGCGACCATGAAGATGCCGGCCGTGACCATCGTCGCCGCGTGGATCAGCGCCGAGATCGGCGTCGGGCCTTCCATCGAATCCGGCAGCCACACGTGCAGCGGCACCTGCGCGCTCTTGCCCATCGCGCCGACGAACAGCAGCAGGCAGATCAGCGTCGGCACGGCCCACTCGACCGTGCCCCACGGATTGAAGGTCTGGCCGACCAGTTCCGGCGCCTTCTGGAAGACCGTGGCGTAGTCCAGGCTGCCGAGGTAGGCGAGCACCAGGCCAATGCCGAGCAGGAAGCCGAAATCGCCGACGCGGTTGACCAGGAAAGCCTTCAGGTTGGCGAAGATCGCGGTCGGGCGCTTGTACCAGAAGCCGATCAGGAGGTAGGACACCAGGCCCACCGCTTCCCAGCCGAAGAAGAGCTGCATGAAGTTGTTGCTCATCACCAGCATCAGCATCGAGAAGGTGAAGAGCGAGATGTACGCGAAGAAGCGCTGGTAGCCCGGATCCTCGTGCATGTAGCCGATGGTGTAGATGTGCACCATCAGCGACACGCTGGTGACGACGCTCATCATCACCGCGGTCAGCGGGTCGACCAGGAAGCCGACCTCGGCCTTGATCGAGCCGATCTCGAACCAGGTGTAGACCGAGAGGTTGACGTCCGGGTGGCCGTCGAGCGCGATCAGCTTGAGCACGTACAGGCTGAGCGCGGTGCTGACGGCGACGCCGAGGATGGTGACGGTGTGCGCGCCGGCGCGGCCGACCTGGCGACCGAACAGCCCGGCGATGATGGCGCCGACCAGCGGGGCGAGCGCGATCGTGAGCAGCAGGGACTCGGTGATCATCTCAGCCCCTCAGCGTGTCGAGTTCGGCCACGTTGATCGTGCTCCGGGCGCGGAACAGGACCACCAGGATCGCCAGGCCAATGGCGGCCTCTGCGGCGGCCACGGTCAGGATGAAGAACACGAAGACCTGGCCGGCCATGTCATCGAGGTAGCGCGAGAAGGCGATGAAGTTCATGTTGACACTGAGCAGCATCAACTCGATCGCCATCAGCAGCACGATGACGTTCTTGCGGTTGATGAAGATGCCGGCGACGCTGATGCAGAACAGCAGCGCGCCGAGGACCAGCCAGTAGGAAAGGGGAATCATGCGCCGCGTCCCTCCTTGGACTCGGACCCGACCTTGACCACGCGCAGGCGCTCGGCCTTGGTCACCATCGTCTGCTTGCCGGGATCCTGGGTCTTGACGCCTTCACGGCGGCGATGGGTCAACGCAATCGCAGCCACGATCGCCACCAGCAGGATCACCGCCGCGATCTCGAAGGGATACACGTACTGGGTGTAGAGCAGGCGCCCAAGGGCCTCGGTGTTGCTGCCCTCGACCACCGCGGCTGGCGCGGCGTAGCGATCGAAACCAAAGTGCTGGGTGCCGAGCACCGCGATCATCTGCGCGGCCATGATCGCCGCGATCAGCAGGCCCACCGGCAGGTAGCGCGCGAAGCCTTCGCGCAAGGGCGTCGTGTTGATGTCGAGCATCATCACGACGAACAGGAACAGCACCATCACCGCGCCGACGTAGACCAGCACGAGGGCAATGGCGAGGAACTCGGCGCGCAGCAGCACCCACAACATGGAGCTGGTGAAGAAGGTCAGCACCAGGCACATCGCGGCATGCACCGGATTGCGCAGCGTGACCACGGCGCCGGCGGCGATCACGAGGACCGTCGAGAGGGCGAAGAAGAGGATGGTTTCGATGGGCATGACCGGGCTCAGCGGAAGGCGGCGTCTTGCGCGCGGGCCTCGGCGATCTCTTTCTCGAAGCGATCGCCGATCGCGAGCAGTTGCGGCTTGGTGACGACATTCTCGCCGCGCTGCTCGAAGTGGTACTCGTGGATGTGCGTCTCGACGATGGAGTCGACCGGGCAGGACTCCTCGCAGAAGCCGCAGAAGATGCACTTGAAGAGGTCGATGTCGTAGCGCGTGGTGCGGCGGGTGCCGTCGCTGCGCTGCTCCGAATCGATGGTGATCGCCAGTGCCGGGCACACCGCCTCGCAGAGCTTGCAGGCGATGCAGCGCTCTTCCCCGTTGGGGTAACGGCGCAGCGCGTGCAGGCCGCGGAAGCGGTTCGACTTCGGCGTCTTTTCAAAGGGATAGCGCAGCGTGTACTTGGGCCGGAAGAAGTAGCGCCCGGTCAGCGACAGGCCGACCAGCAGCTCCTTCAGCATCAGGCTCTTGAAGTAGTGGGTGATGGCGCCCATCGCTCGATATCTCCAGGTCAGACGCCGCGCTCGACGACACCGCCGACGACCATCACCGCGATGACGGCGATCCAGACGATCGTGATCGGGATGAAGATCTTCCAGCCCAGTCGCATGATCTGGTCATAGCGATAGCGCGGGAAGGTGGCGCGGAACCACAGGAAGCAGAACATGAAGAAGACGACCTTGACCGCCAGCCAGATCGGGCTGGGCTCGCCGAGGAAGCCCGGGATCAGGCCCTGGAAAGGTGACAGCCATCCGCCCATGAACAGGATCGCGGCGAGGAAGCTGATCAGGATCATGTTCGCGTATTCGGCGAGGAAGAACACCGCGAAGGCGGCACCCGAATACTCGACGTGGAAGCCGGCGACGATTTCCGACTCGCCCTCGGCGACGTCGAAGGGCGCGCGGTTGGTCTCGGCCACGCCGGAGATGAAGTAGATGACGAACAGCGGCAGCAGCGGCCACCAGAACCACTCGAAGGGGCCGAGGTTGCCGGCCTGGGCGAGCACGATCTTCTCGAGGTTCAGCGTGCCGGCGGCAATCAGCACGCCGACCAGCGCAAAGCCCATCGCGATCTCGTAGGAGACGATCTGCGCGGCCGAACGCATCGCGCCGAGGAAGGCGTACTTCGAGTTCGACGCCCAGCCGGCGAGGATCACGCCGTAGACGCCGAGCGAGGTCATCGCCAGCAGGTAGAGCAGGCCGGCGTCGATCTGCGACAGCGCGATGCCCTCGTCGAAAGGCACCACGGCCCAGGCGGCCAGCGCCGGGGCGAGCGACAGCAGCGGCGCGATCACATAGAGCGTGCGGTCGGCGTTGGCCGGGACCATCAGCTCCTTGAACAGCATCTTGAAGACGTCGGCAAAAGGCTGCAGCAGGCCGAAGGGGCCGATGTGCATCGGGCCGCGGCGCACCTGCATGTAGCCGATGACCTTGCGCTCGGCGAGCGTGTAGAAGGCCACTGTCACGATGATCGGCACCGTGACCAGCAGGATCTTCAGGAGCGTCCAGAGGACGAGCAACAGATCAGCCATGGCTGGTCCTCGAAAGCTGGATGCGCTGGCCGGTCACCGGCAGCGCGGCGGTGTCGGCGCAGCCCGAGCGCACATAGCAGACACCGCGCGGGACGGCCACCGAGGCCTCGCAGGCGTACTCGCGGCCAGCGGCGACGACCTTGCCGGAGGATCCGACGCCAAGCGCGATCGAGTCCTCGGGATGCAAGGCCAGCACCGACTCGTCGGCCAGCACGGTGGACTGCAGGGCCGCCGAGCGGCGCACCACCGCATCGACCGCGTAAATCGGCAGGTGGCGCTGCACGATGAAGCCTTCACCAGCCGCGACAGCGGCGGGCGCGACGCCTGGCGTGCCGGCGCCGTCGAGCGAACCGCCGCTCAACAGCGGCCGGACCACGCTGGCCAGCGCCGCGAAATCGATGAGATCAAAGCCGGCGAGACCGAGGTCGTGGCCGAGCATGCGCAGGATGCGCCAGCCTGCCCGCGCCTGGCCCGGCGGCTTGGCGGCGGCGCTGATCGTCTGCAC
>JANJUH010000382.1 GCA_024710675.1 Lysobacterales bacterium | reverse complement strand
TGCCCCGCCCCCACGCAAAGCATCGTGACGTTCGCCTGATCCTCTTCCCGCGTTGACGCGGCTGCGACTAGTGTCGGCGCTCCTGCTTTCAGGGATCGCCGATGATGCCCAGCCGCTCACTCCTCGCCGTCGCACTCCTTTGCGCCGGCACCGCCGAGGCGCAGGTCGACACCACGCCGCAACAGGGCCTGGCGGAGAGACCTTCCCGTCACTACGCCATCGTCGGTGCCGACATCGTCGTCGCGCCCGGCAAACGCATCGAGGACGGCACGCTGGAGGTGCGCGACGGTGTCATCGTCGGCGCCCGCGCAGGTCGCCGGACGCCGCCTGGCGCGATGGTCATCGAGGCCGAAGGCAAGACGGTCTGGCCGGCCTTCGTCGATGTGCACGGCAGTTATGGATTCGATACGTCGGCGCGTTGCCGGCAACCCGCCGGTGGCGGTGGCAATCGCGGCGGTGGCCGCCTGGCGCGGATGGGCTTTGGCAACGGCGCGCCGGCCGCGAGTCCGGAGGCATCAGGCGCACAACACTGGAACGATCGCGTCTGCCCCGAGCGCGAGGTCGCCGCGGCGCTCGCGCTCGATGGTGAGCGGGCGAAGACGCTGCGCCGGATCGGCTTCGGCGCCAGTGTGGCCACCCCCGGCAGCGGCGTGCTGCGTGGCCAGTCGGCACTGCTCAGCCTGCGGGCCGAGCCGACTGCCAACGTCGCGCTGCTGGCGGCAGGCATCGGCCAGCATGCCGCCTTCGAGGCCGATTTCAGCTTCGGTGGCGTCTACCCGGGCTCGAAGATGGGCGCGATCGCGCTGATCCGCCAGTCGCTCCTCGATGCCGACTGGCTGGCCGACATGCGCACCTGGCAGGCGAAGAACGGCGGCGAACGCGCGGAGGCCAATGCCGCACTCGATGCGCTCTCGCCGGTGCTCGCCGGCGAGCAAGCGCTGGTCTTCGCGGCCGATGACGAGTTGGACACCGTGCGCGCCGCGCGCATCGCCAGCGAATTCGGCCTGAAAAAGGCCTGGGTGCTCGGCACCGGCGCCGAGTACCGCGTGCTCGACCAGTTGCCGGCGAATGTCGGCCTGATCGTGCCATTGAATTTCCCCGAGGCCCCCAAAGTGGAGGATGCCGAGGCCGCGCTGGATCTCAACCTCGCCGACCTCGAACACTGGCGGCTGGCACCGCACAACCCGAATCGGGTCGCTGCGGCCGGGCGCGATTTCGTGCTGACGCTGGCACGCCTCGACAAACCGGAAGACGCCTTCTGGCCGGCGCTGCGCAAGGCGGTGAAGTACGGCCTGTCCGAAGAGGCGGCGCTGGCCGCGCTGACGACGACGCCGGCGCGCTGGCTGGGCCAGCAGCAGCGCCTGGGCTCGCTCGAGACAGGGCGCATCGCCAACTTCGTGATCGCCGACGACACGCTGCTGCACGACGAGTCGGCGCGCATCTACGAGGTCCATGTCGATGGCCAGCGCGACATCGTGCGGCGCATGGACGAGCCCGAGATCGCCGGGCGCTGGCAGCTCGCGTGGGTGGGCACCGCGGGTCCCGGCGAGTGGACGCTGTCGGGCCAGCCCGGCTCGCTGGAAGTGAAGGTCGGGGAGGACAAGGGCAGCGCCAAGCTCGAGGGTGGGCGGCTGACGCTGAACCTGCCGGCGAAGCTGGTCGGCGGCGCCGAGGACGAGCGCGCGCTGCTCGAGGCGGCGCTGACGAAGGACCGGCTCGACGGTCGCTGGCTGCTCGCCGATGGCCGCGTGCGCACCTGGAGCGCGACGCGCCTGGGGGACGCTGAACCGGAGAAGCCGGCCGAGGACAAGAAGGAGGCCGGCAAGGAAGGCGAGAAGGCAGCCGTCGCCAAGGCACCGAAGGCGCCGCCGGCCTTCCCGGCGCAGCCCGGCTATCCGGCCGGCGAGTACGCGCGTTCCGGCCTGCCGGCGCAGCAGACCGTGCTGGTGCGCGGCGCCACGGTGTGGATGGCGGGCGGCAGCGAGCCGCTGGCCGCCAGCGATGTGCTGATCGAGAAGGGCAAGATCAGGGCGGTCGGCCAGGGCCTGCGCGCGCCGGCCGGGGCGATCGAGATCGATGGCAGCGGCCTGCACCTGACGCCTGGGCTGATCGACGCGCACTCGCACATCGCCGGCAGCGGCAACATCAACGAGCCCAGCCATGCGATCACCTCCGAGGTGCGCATCGGCGACGTCATCGACCCCACCGACATCAACATCTACCGCGAGCTGGCCGGCGGCACCACGACCTCGCACGTGATGCACGGCTCGGCCAACCCGATCGGCGGCCAGTCGCAGCTGATCAAGCACCGCTGGGGCGCCGGCGCCGAGGCGCTCAAGTTCGAAGGTGCGCCGCCCTCGATCAAGTTTGCGCTCGGCGAGAACGTCAAGCAGTCGAACTGGGGCCAGGTCGCCGTACCGCGCTACCCGCAGACCCGCATGGGTGTCGAGCAGCTGCTGATCGACGCCTTCGCCCAGGCCGCCGATTACGCGAAAGCGCGTGAACGCAAGGGTGGACCGCCACTGCGCCGCGACCTGCGCCTCGAAGCCTTGGCCGAGATCCTTGCCAAGGAGCGCTTCGTCCACATCCACAGTTATCGCCAGGACGAGATCCTGATGTACGCGCGGCTGTCGGCCTCGCTCGGCGTGCCGGTCGCCGCCTTCCAGCATGTGCTCGAGGGCTTCAAGGTCGCCGATGCGCTGGCCGAGACCGGCGCCGGCGCCTCGACCTTCTCCGACTGGTGGGGCTTCAAGATGGAGACC
>JANJUH010000336.1 GCA_024710675.1 Lysobacterales bacterium | reverse complement strand
CACGGTGTTGTAGGCGCGGGCGAGGCGGGTGATCGAGTCGAGCAGGATGATGACGTCGCGCTTGTGTTCGACCAGGCGCTTGGCGCGCTCGATCACCATCTCGGCGACCTGCACGTGGCGCGCGGCGGGCTCGTCGAAGGTGGAGCTGATGACCTCGCCGTTGCGCACCATGCGCTGCATCTCGGTGACCTCTTCCGGGCGCTCGTCGATCAGCAGCACGATCAGGTGGCACTCGGGGTGGTTCGCCATCAGCGCCTGGGCGACGTTCTGCAGCAGCATGGTCTTGCCGGCCTGGGGCGGCGAGACGATCAGGCCGCGCTGGCCCTTGCCGACCGGGCTGATCAGGTCCATCACGCGACCGGTGATGTCCTCGCTGGAGCCATTGCCGCGCTCGAGCACGAACTTCGCGGTGGGGTAGTAGGGCGTCAGGTTCTCGAACAGGACCTGGTTCTTCTTGGACTCCGGCGGCTCGTCGTTGATGTCGTCGACTTTCAGCAGCGCGAAATAGCGTTCGCCTTCCTTCGGCGGGCGCACCTTGCCGCGGATGTAGTCGCCGGTGCGCAGGTTGAAGCGGCGGATCTGGCTCGGGCTGATGTAGACATCGTCCGGGCCGGCGAGATAGGAGGAGTCGACCGCACGCAGGAAGCCGAAGCCGTCCTGCAGGATTTCCAGCACGCCCTCGCCGGAGATCGATTCGCCGTTCTTGGCGAAGGCCTTCAGCACCGCGAAGATCACATCCTGCTTGCGGGCCCGGGCCACGCCCTCGAGTTGCATGGCATCGGCCATCTCGAGGAGTTCTTCGACGGATTTGCGCTTGAGTTCGGAGAGATGCATAGGTCTCGGACTAGGACGCCTGGCGGCGGACGGTGGGAGTTTTATGGTGCGGAGGGATGGGCGGCCGGACACATCCGGACGCGGCGCGCAGGGCGCGAGGATTGGGCTGTGGAGAGGGACGAAAAAGCGCTCCAGCCAGACCGGCGAGCGCGACGGGGCGAAACTTAGCACGGCCGGCGTGACGCGGTCCAGCGTGCCGGATCGCACGGCACGATGGTGGTGCAACCGTCAGGAGGTCTGGATCACATCGATCGCACTATGCTCCGGCCGATGGACACCCGGGCCCCCGATCCCCATCTGCTGGCCGCAGCGATCGCACCATCGGACTTCGGTGCCCTCGTCACCGAGCTGCTGGGCCGCCTGCGTTCGATCGCCTCCGGCGTGCGCCGCGGCCATGTCGAGGACAGCCTGGGGACGACCGCACTCGTGCACGAGGCTTACCTGCGCCTGGCCGAACAGCCGGGTGTGGATGGCAGCGAGCGCACGCGCTTCCTGGCCCTGTGCGCGACGGTGATGCGGCGGGTACTGGTCGACCGGGCGCGGGCGCGGTTGGCGGCCAAGCGCAGCTCCGTTGAGGTCGAGCTGGCCGAAGGTGAATCGGTGGCCAGCGAGGACGCCGCGGCCGACTCGTTGCTCGCTCTGGAAGAGGCGCTGAGACGCCTCCAGGCTTTCGGGCCGCGACTGGTGCGCATCGTCGAGTTGCGCGTCTATGGCGGCTTCGAGCACGCCGAGATCGGCAGCTTGCTCGGGGTCAACGAGAAAACCGTGCGCCGCGACTGGATGCGCGCCAAGGCGCTGCTGGCGGAATGGATGCAGGAGGCTGGGCGATGAATCCGGAGCAATGGGCGGCACTGGAGGCGCTGTTCGACCGGCTGGTCGAGGTGACGGCCGGGGCGCGCGAGGCCTGGCTCGATCGCCACGCGCCGGCGCTCGATCCGCTGGCCCGCCAACGCCTGCTGGCGCTGGTGGCGCGCGCCGACGAGGACACCGCCGCGTGCCTGGGCGCGCCGCGCGAGTTGGGCGCCGAAACACCGGCGCTGGCGATCGGCACGACGATCGGCGGCTGGCGGATCGAGGCGGTGCTCGGGGAAGGCGGCCAGGGCCGCGTCTACAAGGTCATGCGCAGCGGTGAGGGCTTCGAGCAGCAGGGCGTCGCCAAGATCGTCCACCGCGCCGACCCGGACAGCGTGCGTCGCTTCCTGCGCGAGCGCCAGTTGCTCGCCCGCCTCGCCCACCCGGCGATCCCGGCACTGATCGAGGGCGGCGTGTTGCCTGACGGCCGCCCGTGGTGGGTCGGCGAGTACATCGAGGGCGAACGCAGCGACCAGTATGTGGCCGCCCGTCGGCTCGGCCCGCGCGCGACCGTCGAGTTGGTCCTGCCGATCGTCGATGCGCTGGTCCACGCACACGGCCGGCTGATCCTGCACCGCGACCTGAAGCCGTCGAACGTCCTGGTTGATGGCGCCGGCCGCGCCCACCTGCTCGACTTCGGCATCGGCCAATGGCTGGATGACGAGGCCACCCGCACCCAGGCCGCTTTCAGCGCCGGCTACGCGGCGCCCGAGCAGGTGCGCGGCGAGGTGCCGGGTGTCGCCGTCGATGTGCATGGCTTCGGCGCACTGCTGTATCGCCTGCTCGCCGGCAAGGCGCCATTTGCGGCCGAGGACACCGCGAGCAGCCTGCACGCGGTGCTGCACCGTGATCCGCCGCGCATCGCGGGCGTCGATCGCGAACTCTGGGCGATCCTGGCCAAGGCGCTGCGCAAGGAGCCCACTGCACGCTATGCCGACATCGCCAGCCTGGGCGAGGACCTGCAGGCCTGGCTGGACCGGCGCCCGGTGCGCGCACTGGCCGGCGGCCGGCGCTACGTGATCGGCAAGTTCCTGGCGCGGCATCGGCTCGCCGCAGGCTCGGTGGCCGTCGCGCTGTTCGCCATCCTCGGCGGCAGCGCGGTGGCGATTCGAGAAGCTGGACGATCGGAGGCGGCGCGCGTGGTCGCCGAGGAAGCACTGGCGCAATCGGAATGGGACCTGTCCCAGTTCAAGCTGTTCAGCGCCTACCAGGAAGCCTACGCGGCGACGCTGCAGGATCTGGTGCTGGGTGCCGATGGGCTCGATCCGGCGGCACTGGCGCAGGCGATGGAACGTGCCGGGCACGCCGCGCTGGCGAGTGCCGAGGCCGATCCCGAGGGTGCCGCCTATCGCCTGTACGCGATCTCGCGGCACTTCGTGTTCGGCCAGGACTATCCGCGCGCGATCGCGATCCTCGAACCCTGGCTGGCGCAAGGCTTCGGCGCCCCGGAAGTGCTGACCCACGCCCGCGGCCTGCTGGCGCGGGCCTTGATGGATTCCGAGCGCCGGGCCGAAGCGGCCGAGCTGCTGCGCGGCATCGAAGCCACGCAGCGCGAAAGCCGGCTGCGCCACACGCCGGAGCACGCCGCCAGCGCCTCGCAACTGGCGCTGTCGACCGAGCAGGAGGCCGACCTCGCGCATGCCGACAGCGTGCTGCGCGCGACCCTTGCGAACACCCGCGCATCCACCGGCACCGAGGACTACCTGCTCAACCAGATCGGCATGGTGGCGACCCGTCGCGGCCGTTTCGACGAGGCACTGGCGGCCTTCGAGCAGGCGCACGCGCTGGCCTATCCCGCGAGCGTGCGCGATCGCGTCGGCATCGACCAACGCCAGCTCAACCTCGCCAGTTACCGGCTCTTCCACGGCGGCGACATCGAGGGTACGCGCGCGCTGATCGGTGATGCGATCGACGATGCGGACGTGCTCGCCGGCCGTCGGCCGACCGATGGCCGCCTGATCGAGCTGCGCGCCTGGCTGGCGCGATTCGAACAACGCCTGGCCGAGGCCCTCAGCGGTTACGACGCGGCACTCGTGCTCTACGCCGGCCAACGTGGCGAGGACACGATACCGTGGCTGGGCGCGCTGGCCGCGCGCGCCGAGGTCCGCGCGCTGCTCGGAGACACCGAAGGCGCGCGCGCCGACTTCGAGCGCCTGCGCGCCGGCGTCGCGCTACCCGGGCGCGAGGGTGTCGCCACGCGTCTGGCGCTAGCCGAGGCCCAGATCGCGCTCACCCTGGGCGAGCCCGCACGAGCGCAGGCCCTGCTCGACGATCCCGCGCTGCGCGAGCGGGTGCAGCGCAATGTGCAGCTCCATGACCTGCACCGGCGCATGCTGGACGCAATCAAGGACGGCGGGGAAGGTTCGTAGCGCTTGTCGGGCGTGCCGACCGCCCGCAGAGCGGTCCCGCGCTCCCGCCGCACCCGTAGGAGCGCGCTCTGCGCGCGAATCTGCCTTGCGGCCAACCCATCGCGCCCAAGGGCGCTCCCACATGGCTGGCCGGTCCTCGCCGCCTCAAGGCGGCATCACGCCCAGGAAATGCCGCGGCGGCAAGGGCGCGCTCCAGCGCTCCAGGCCCGAGGCCGGATCGTAGGCGACCAGCGCTGCGCCGCGCTGATAAAGGCCTTCACCGGGCCGCTCGATTTCCATCGGCTCGGCGCGGTACAGCACCAGCTCGTCGACCACCACGAAGGGCAGCGCCGCATACAGGCTGTCCAGCGTCCCCAGGCGGCGGCCCTCGGCATCGTGGAACTCGAGCCGGTTGACGATGCCCAGGCGCGAATCGCTCTTCGGCTCGCTGCGCATCACGGCGTTCCCATCGGCGGCAAGGTACTGGGCGCCATCGCCCCCTTCGATCCGCCGCTCGGGCGGCGCGGCGTGCAGGAGCGGGCGATCGCGCCAGCGGCTGGCGGGTAACTCGCTCAGCCGCAGATCACGGCCGGCGAGGTCGAGCGCCAGCACGCCGCTGCTGATCGTGAGGCCGTCTCCGCCCTGCGCGTCCATCCGCGGCGCCCCGCGCAGCGGCGTGCGCTGCTGCCACCAGTGCAGTTCCAGGCCCTCGCCGGTGCGCTCCACATGGGCGCGAAAGCTGAGTTCGGCCATGGGCAAGGGCTCGGCGAGCACCTCGGCCGGCAGCGTCGCCCGCGCGCGGCCGGTGATGGCACCACTGGCCGGATCGAGCAGTGCCACCGGCGGGATCACGCCCTCGGGCACATCCTGGAACAGGGTCTGCTGGCGCTCC
>JANJUH010000263.1 GCA_024710675.1 Lysobacterales bacterium | reverse complement strand
GCGCTATGCAGGACCGCAGGGGGTCTGGGCGCGCAGCGCCGACCAGACCCGCGCCCTGCTCTGGCCCGGTCCCAGGCCCGCGGCCGAGTGCAGCATGACCACGCAGTACGGCCGTCCGTGGACGAGCCGCAGCCTCGCCGGGCAATGGACACTGGTGTACTTCGGCTACCTCGGTTGCCCGGATGTGTGCCCGACCACCCTCGGCACCCTCGCAGGCCTGCGTGTGCAGGCAGCCGAAACGGGCGACGCGCCCGCCGTGCTCTTCGTGTCGGTCGATCCGGCCAATGACACGCCGGAGCGCATCGGCCCCTACCTGGCGCACTTCGACCCGGCCCTGGTCGGTGTGGCGGGGACACCCGAGGACACCGAGCGCCTGACGCGCTCGCTCGGGGTCTACTACCAGGAACACATCGACGATTACGGCACGCGGACGATGGATCACACGACCTCGGTGATCGTCGTCGACCCCGCCGGCAACGGCGTGGCCGCGCTCACCGGCACGCACGATGCAACGCTGCTCCTCGAGCAGTACCGGCTGGTGCGGCGGCATTTCGGGGGCTGAGCAAGCCCACGCGGGTAGCGCCTGCGGCGCAACCCGCGCTACGCCCTTTGCGGCCGCCCGCGCTGGATCCAGAGCAGCACCGCACTCAGCAACACCACCGCGCCGCCCTGGTGCAGGGTGCCGAGCCAGACCGGCACCTTGGCCAGCAGGGTGGCGATGCCCAGCGTGACTTGCAGCGCCACCGCGGCGAGCAGGAGCTGGCGGGCGAGACGCTGGCTACTGTCCAGGGCCAGCGCGCCTTGGCGCCACCACACGGCCAGCGCGAGGCCCGCGGTCGCCAGCGCCAGCCAGCGATGGATGAACTGTACGGCGACCGGGTTCTCGGTGAGATTGGTCCACAGCGGCGCGTAGGCCGCCATCTGCTCGGGAATCCAGCGCCCGCCCATCAGCGGAAAGGTGTTGTAGTACAGCCCGGCGCGCAGGCCGGCGACGAAGGCGCCGTAGAGGATGGTCAGCAGCACCATCGCCAGCAGCAGTTTCGCCAGCCGGCCGCTGGAGACGGCAGCGCGTGCGCGCGGCCAGAGTGTCTGCAGCGCCAGCCAGAACATCGAGGCATAGATCGCCAGCGCCAGCATCAGGTGCGCGGCCAGCCGGTAGGGACTCACGCGCGGGATGTCGACGAGCCCGCTCTTGACCATGAACCAGCCCATGTAGCCCTGCGCCGCGCCCAGCGCGAGCACGCCGAGCAAGGGCCAGCGCAGCGTGCGCGGGATCATGCCGCGCCACCAGAACCACAGCAGCGGCAGTGCGTAGACGAGGCCCAGCGCACGCGCCAGCAGGCGGTGGCCGTACTCGTACCAGAAGATGGTCTTGAAGTCGGCCAGTGACATGCCGTGGTTGACGGTCTGGTACTGCGGGCTCTGCTGGTAACGCGCGAACTCGGCCTGCCAGGCGTCCTCGCCGATCGGCGGCAGCACGCCGGTCACCGGCTTCCAGTCGACGATCGACAGGCCGGATTCGGTCAGGCGCGTCGCCCCGCCCAGCATCACCAGGGCCAGCAGCACCGCGCAACAGAGCAGCAGCCAGGTGCCGATGGCACGCACGTGGGCGGCCTCCGCGCGGGGATGGATCGCCAGGGTCGCGCTGTTCATGGGTCTCTCTCCGGATCGTGCGATTCGGTGTGCAGGATCCGGCTGCACAAAGTCCCATCGCCATGACCTGGAGCAAGCCGGACGCTCACCCTGCGACGAGTTGACGCAGGTCATGTACAGCGCAGGCCCCCGGAGCGGCAAATACGTCCGGGGGTCGCAGCGGCCCCTTTCGCGATCCCGAAGAGATCGGGGCGAGCACCCGCGCAAGGAGTCCAAGGCCATGAGTGAGCACGATTCGAAAGACGAGAAAGTCCCCCTGATGCAACAACTGCTCGACAACCCCTTCCTGCTGCTGTTCATCGGCGTGATGGTGCCGATGGTGCTCTACACGCTGTGGGGCGTGATCGACATCCTGACCATTCCGGCCGCGCCCTGACGGCGCGCCGATCACCCAGCCAATGAACGGGGACCTCCCTGGGGAGCAAGCATGAGCGCCATCCTGCCACCTGCTGAAAGACTGTGGTGGAAACACCCGCTGGACCGCGTCGAAGGCACCTGGATCGGCATCGCCTTCGTGTGGTGCATGATCATGTTTTTCATGATGATCTACTGGCACGCCTACGGCAGCCAGAACCTCTCGACCGAGACCTACAAGACCACGCCCGAGAAGTTCGCGGCGAAGGCGCAGGTGATGGTCGATGCCTACACCGTCCGTACCGAGACCGAGCAGCAGATCCCGGTGGTCGCGCCGCCCGCAGGCAGCGACATCTACATGCTCGCGCGCCTGTGGAGCTTCTGGCCGATCCTCGAGCTCGAGAAGGACCAGACCTATCGCCTGCACCTGACGGCGATGGACTACAACCACGGCTTCTCGCTGCAGCCGGCCAACATCAACATCCAGATGGTGCCGGGCTACGAGCACGTGATCACCATCACCCCCAACCAGAGCGGCATGTACTCGGTGGTCTGCAACGAGTACTGCGGCATCGGCCATCACCAGATGGTCGGGCGCATCTACGTGAAGTGACGGAGACCGACATGTCCAACGCAACGACGTACCGGACCTGCCCGCGCTCCGGGCTGCAGTTCGAGGCCAATGCCGAAAAGCTGATGATCGCCAACGCCGTCACCGCCGTGGTGGCGCTGCTGGTCGGCGGCATTCTCGCGATCGGCGTGGTGCTGACCCGCTGGCCGGCGATCCACTGGCTCGAGGCCGACACCTTCTACATGGTGCTGACCGCCCACGGCATCGACATGCTGATCTTCTGGATCATCTTCTTCGAGATCGCGGTGCTGTACTTCTGCTCATCGACCTTGTTGCGATGTCGGTTGGCGACACCGAAGATCGCCTGGCTGGCCTTTGCACTGATGCTGATCGGCGCCGTGATGAACAACGTCGCGGTGTTCCAGGGCGGCTCCAGCGTGATGATGACGTCCTACGTGCCGATGATGGCGGCGCCATCCTTCTACCTGGGGCTCATCCTGTTCGCGGTCGGTGCACTGATCGCCTGCTTCGTGTTCTTCG